>NZ_JAQMUH010000147.1:0-27538 GCF_028331025.1 Anabaenopsis arnoldii
AAAATCTTCCTTGTCCACTTTCCTTCCTTGTCTTCGGTGGTCTTGCCTTCACAGATCATATTAAAAACCTACCCTTGTAAGGAGAGGGAGGGGTCAAATAATATTCGATACACTAATCATGACTTGACAAACATCCTCTAAGTCTCTAAGGAGGACAGATGAAATAACAATCCCCGTCACCAAGGGTGCGGGGAGTCTCAAAGCAGTTTTCATGGAGGGGGTTATACAAATGTCTATTTAGGCTACTTTTGTCATTTTTTCCGAGAAAAGCACCTTTTGATAGTAATCTTGTAGCTGACCTGTGGCAGCTGACCAGCCCCATTTTTCTGCCTCTCTACGGGCGTTGTGACGGATGACATCTCGTTCTTGCTTGTGTTGTAGGAGGCGGACAGTGGCATTAATGGCATCTTCAACATCTGCTGTGGGGTCAAAAAGATAGCCATTGAGGCCATCTGTAACAATATCAGGAATTCCCCCAGAACGGGCTGCTACTACCGGACAACCAGCGGCCATTGCTTCTAGTAGCACCAGACCTAGTGTTTCTGTGCGAGAGGGAAAAATAAAGGCATCAGCGCTAGCAAAGGCAGAACCTAATTCTGGCCCCATGAGATATCCCACAAAATGGGTGGGAGTGTCGGCAAAATGTTTTTCTAATTCTTGACGGTGGGGACCATCACCTACCAATGCCAATCGAGCATCGGGAATTGCTGCTAATATGGGCTTGATGCGCTCAATTTCCTTTTCGGCGGAAAGACGACCGACATAGAGTAGCAAGGGACTGTCTGGGTGATTTTCAGACAGACGCGATCGCATGACCCCAGTAGCTAAATTAGGATGAAATAATTCTGTATCTACACCTCTTTGCCAGATCTTGACCCGTTCGATACCATGTCCTGTGAGTTCTGTCATCATCGCCGTAGAGGTACAAAGATTCAAAGCGGCTTGATTATGAGCACCTTTGAGCAATTCCCACAGCAGCCCTTCTAGCATTCCCAATCCGTAATGCTGGAGGTATTGAGGTAAATGGGTATGGTAGGAGGCTACTAATGGTATTTTGAGGATCTTGCTATAAAAAATTCCCGCCAGTCCTAAGACAGCTGGATTAACCACATGAATAATATCTGGCTGAAATTCTTCTAAAGCAGAACCAATGGCGGGACGGGGTAAGGCCATTTTTAGCTCTGGATACAATGGCAGCGGAAAACCACTCACGCCGTAAACTTGAGCTCCTTTGTGTTCGGTGATGCCGCCATCAGGGGCAAACACTAGTACTTGGTCACCACGGCGCTGGAGATGGTCTACAGTATGGCGCAGGCGCGTGACTATGCCGTCAATTTTCGGGAGAAAGGTTTCAGTAAATAGGGCGATTCTCATAAAAACTAAATAAGCAGATAATCCCAGATGCTTTTGGATGGCAATCAATTACCCGGACACTCGGTCTGGTGGGTATAGATACAAATCGTGCATATGCAGGCTTTATGGTCAGTCCGCCCTGCTAGGTAGAAGTGGGCAAGATGCCCACCCTACAAACTATATAGTTGATGCTCAGTCAAAAAGGATGTTTCGCTACAGGCTGAGAATTAATTTCTGTGCCAAGAGACCTTGGGCAGAATTTGCTGGTGATCAACTCGTTTTTGATACTTGACGGCAAAGTTTAACAGAGAATCTAGTAAGGAGTCAGACAGATAGTGCGGCTGTAAACCTAGGTCTAGCAGTTTGGTATTTTTAGCGTTGAAGTAGTGTTCTTCTTTTTCCACTCTGGGGTTATCCAGGTGATTGATTTCTACATTCAGTCCTATGGCATTGCCAGCTTTTTTCACCATTAATGCCAGGTCACCAATGCTGAATAGTTCAGTAAATTGGTTAAATACCCGGAATTCCCCTGGCGCTGCAGGGTTAGCGATCGCTAGTTCAATACATCGTACTGTATCCCGAATATCTAAGAAGCCACGAGTTTGTCCACCTTTACCGTAGACGGTGAGGGGGTGGGCAATGGCAGCTTGGATACAGAAACGATTTAGTGCTGTTCCAAACACTCCATCATAATCAAGACGATTAATTAACATTTCGTCCATTCCCGTTTCTTCGGTGAGAACGCCATAAACTATCCCTTGATTTAGGTCTGTAGCTCTTAATCCCCAGATACGGCAAGCAAAGTTGATATTATGACTATCATGAACTTTGCTCAGGTGGTACATGGAGCCGGGTTGCTTAGGATACGGTAGGGTATCTTTGCGCCCGTTGTGTTCAATTGTGATGTACCCCTCTTCGATGTCGATATTGGGTGTACCATATTCGCCCATTGTTCCCAGTTTTACCATGTGGCAATCTGGGAAATCTTCTCGCATGGCGTAGAGCAGGTTTAATGTGCCGACTACGTTATTGACCTGGGTGAGAACTGCGTGTTCTCGGTCAATCATGGAAAAGGGCGCTGATCGTTGTTCACCAAAATGCACTAGAGCCTGGGGCTCAAATTGGTGTAGAACTTTCTTGAGAAATTCGTAGTTAGTAATATCGCCAATGAATAGGTCGATAGATTTACCTGTCAAATCTTGCCAGCGCTGGAGGCGTTGCTGAATTGGTGCGATGGGAGTTAGAGTTTCCAGACCCAATTCATTATCCCAGTGCCGCCGCACCAAACTATCTAAAATTCCAACTTCATAACCTCGGTTGGAAAGGTAAAGTGCAGTTGCCCAACCGCAATATCCATCACCACCAATAACCAGGACTTTCATCTTCACCAGTTTTTACTCGCTGATAGCTAAATCTATCAGGTTTCTGTACCTTATTCACGATCATTCTTGTAAAAATCGCTGGTTCAGGGTGGGAAACTCATCCGGATGACGGGGAAGAAGAGCATTAAACAATTGAAAATTCACCCTTGAAGTCTTTGACATCCGGGGATTCCCACCCCACTTCCCCTATAGTTTTCTCCCGCGACCGAATCTTTCACGGCCAGGCAATGTTGTCGAACAAATGATTATTCTTGACTCATCTATTGTAAATAAACGTAACAAAAATACCGTTAAAACGCTTTAACGTCTTGACAACTGACAAACCAACCGATAAGGTGATATACATACCCGGGTAAGGCCGTCAAAGAGTTATATGCAAGCTAAGCAAAAGGTTACTTTGTATTTGTCGCCAGAAGTTCACAAAAAACTGAAGATTCGTTCAGCTATTGATTCCGAACCGATGTCTGAACTTGCCGAACGCGCCCTAGTCTTCTACCTAGCTAACTCAGAATTAGTGGAGGAAATTGAAGCTTCTGTGTATGGACGAACACACCGAATTTATTCCTGCCCAGATTGTGACAGTTCATTGGTCTTACGTGATGGAGAACTGATTGCCATGGGTAATCAACCAGGAATAATGAGGGAGCATCTATCTATTGATGAAATGGAAAAAGATGAAACTCATCCCAAGGGTGAGGAAGAATTGGTTCCTTGCTAGGTAAGAATGATGAATGAACAATTCATAATTCTGCTGTTGCCACAACCAAAAAACGATGTCTTTACTGTATAAGGTCTCAAGCAGGTCGATTGTATGAAAGAAGAGCTCAGTATTCTAATTCAAGCTCAATATCCTCTAATCTACCTTGTGACCTCCGAGGAAGAGCGGGCGGAACAGGCAATTTCCACAATCGCCCAAATATTAAAGCCCCAACGCCGCGTATACGTCTGGACAGTAACTCACGGCATCGTGGAATGTGGGCAACCCCGGAACGTCACTCAACACAACACTGTTTCCCCAGAGGCTGCAATTGAGTGGATAATCCGACAGAAAGAACCTGGTATATTTATTCTTAAAGATTTACATCCGTTTATTGATGCGCCGGCCACAACAAGGTCGTTAAGAGATGCGATCGCCAGCTTCAAGGGAATGCAGAAGAACATCATTTTGATGTCACCCATGCAGCAAGTTCCCATTGAACTAGAGAAAGAAGTTGTGGTGATTGACTTCCAATTGCCAGACATGGCGGAGTTAAACAAAGTCTTAACTTACCATTTAGAGCAAAATCGGGGGCGACGACTGACAACCGAGGCGCGAGAAAAGCTTCTCAGAGCCGCTTTAGGTTTAACTAAAGACGAATCTGAGAAAGTATACCGTAAGGCACAAGTAACTACAGGTCGCCTAACGGAAGAGGAAGTAGATATAGTTCTATCAGAGAAAAAGCAACTAATTCGGCGCAATGGTATTTTAGAATACATCGAAGAAGATGCAACCATTGATGCTGTAGGGGGCTTAGAAGAACTAAAAAGGTGGCTCAAACAGCGATCGAATGCCTTTACAGAAAGGGCGAGAGAGTATGGTTTACCTCAGCCCAAAGGGATGTTAATTCTTGGTGTTCCTGGTTGCGGTAAGTCGCTAATTGCCAAAACTACCTCCCGACTATGGGGTTTACCATTACTACGCCTAGATATGGGGCGGGTATATGACGGCTCAATGGTGGGAAGAAGTGAAGCAAATTTACGTAATGCCCTAAAAACAGCAGAATCTATCTCTCCAGCGATTCTGTTCATAGACGAGTTAGATAAATCCTTTGCCGGTAGCTCAGGTTCATCTGATTCAGATGGGGGTACATCAAGTAGAATCTTTGGTTCTTTCCTAACATGGATGCAAGATAAAAAATCTCCAGTCTTCGTCATGGCCACTGCTAACCGAGTGGAACGCTTACCAGGAGAATTTTTACGGAAAGGACGTTTTGACGAAATTTTCTTTGTGGATCTGCCCACAACCGAAGAACGCCAGGATATTTACAAAATCCACCTCACCAAGCGTCGTGAAGAAATTTCGCGATTCGATCTTGAGCAATTAGCCAAGATGTCTGACGGCTTCTCGGGGGCAGAAATTGAACAAGCACTTGTGGCGGCAATGTATGAAGCCTTTGCCCAAGACCGCGAGTTCACACAATTAGATATTATTGCTGCACTAAAAGCGACTCTGCCGTTGTCTCGGACGATGCAAGAACAAGTAACAGCCCTGAGAGATTGGGCTAGACAGCGCGCACGACCCGCCGCAGCCTCCGTTGCTGAATATCAGCGCCTGGAGTTTTAAAAGCTTTCCCCTGCTCACCCCGGGGGCAAAGGCTAGCCCAAAAGCTAGCAGCAAAGAGAAAAAGCCGCATTTCCATCAGCGCGGCTTACCGAAAAAAAACCGTTGTCTTTTTTCTCACTCTTCTCACTGGAGGAAACCCAAATGTCTCATTTTAGCACTCTGCGTACCAAAATCACCGATGCTGAAATCCTCAAGTCTTCTTTACGCGACTTAGGTATCACCGTAAAGACTGAAGCTGATGTTCGTGGTTACAATGGTCAGCGCGTTCGTTCGGACATCGTGGCTGTTTTGGAAGGTGAATATGATCTAGGTTGGTCCCGCAATAGCGATGGTTCCTTTGACCTCATCGCCGATCTGTGGGGCGTTGCTAAGAAGCACAACCAAACCGAGTTAATCAACTCCATCAACCAAAAGTACGCTGTTAACAAAACCTTGTCTGAAGTCAAACAGCGCGGTCTGCAAAACGCCAATGTCAAGTTGGTATTGCAATAAATATTTCTCAGCGCGTTCCCAAAGCTGAACGGGTTAACCACATCATTAGCGGTTAGCCCGCTTTTTTATTCTGGTATTATACTGGGAAATTTGTCCATGACTCTAAGAGGATGTTTGATAAGTTTTCAACAGGTAATTTTTATCTTAGGGAACAGGGAACACACCGAACAGGGAACAGGGAATGGGGAACAGGGAACACACAAAAAACAATCAAATCCAGTCCCCTCCCCTTACAACTATTCATTACCCACATTTTTCTTAACAATCTTGAAACATTTATGTGGCAACGGTTTCAACGCTTGAAAATTTCCCTACTCTTGACAAAATGTACCTTATTCTTATTGATAAAAACCTTATTTTATTGATAATCATCAACGGAGGATTAAGGTTTGGGGGTTTGCGAGCGATCGCTCTCACGAATGTTAAGAAAGATCCGGGTAATGGATAGCCCTTACAAGGGGAGGGTTAGGGTGGGGTCAAACAATAGTTGATACACTAATCATGACTTGACAAACATCCTCTAACAGGATCAGAATTTATGAAAATGTTCACGGTTGGACACTCCAATCATTCAATTGAAAATTTTATTGCACTTTTGCAGCAACATGGAATTACTGCTGTAGCAGATGTCCGCTCTAGCCCTTATAGCCGCAGATTTCCACATTTCAATCAAGCTGCTTTGAAAAAATCCCTCGCAGCTGTAGATATTGCCTATGTTAACCTGGGCGACAATTTAGGCGCTCGTCCTGATGATCGGATCTGCTATGTAGATGGTATGGCTCGTTATGATTTAATTAGTGCAACAAAAGGTTTTGCAACTGGGTTAAATCGTCTCATCCAAGGTGCTAAACAATATCAAATTACTTTAATGTGTGCTGAAAAAGACCCTATTGTTTGCCATAGAGCTATTTTGGTTTGTCCACATTTGAAAAAGACTAATTTAGAAATCAACCATATTCATAAAAATGGTGATTTAGAATCACATGACTGTTTAGAAGATAGACTGTTAAAGCAGCACAATTTATATAAATTTTTGCTGGATGATCAGAATCATGTCAAACAGCTTTCTCTTTTTGCTCTCAGACCCATAGATACTGTAGAAAAACATCTTTCACGTCAGGAATTGCTGCAAAAAGCATATCAGTTACAAGGTGAAAAAATAGCCTATGTAGAACAGAAATATACGGATACAGAAGATTCTCATGAGCAAGCAAGTTAATCTATTTACTATTGGTTTTACCCAGAAAAAAGCGGAACAATTCTTTGAAACACTTATCAAAGCTGGGGTGAAACGAGTTATTGATACTCGACTGAATAATGTTTCCCAATTGGCTGGCTTTACAAAAAAGAATGACTTGGAGTACTTTCTGGGGAAAATAGCACAAATTGAATATATTCATATTCTTGATTTAGCTCCAACTAAAGATATTCTGGAGGAATATAAAAAAAACGAAATTAACTGGACAACATATGAAAAAAGGTTCAATGAACTGCTGACACAGAGACAGATTGAGAACAAGGTTAATTTAGACCTTATAGATGAAGCTTGTCTATTGTGTAGTGAAGCAAAACCTCATAATTGCCATCGCAGGTTAGTTGCTGAGTACTTGCAAAGTAAGCTAGACACAGAAATCAAAATTCATCACCTTTAAACGTAATCTTGAAAAGGGTGCTAATCAGAGGTTCAGAATGCTTGTTTTTGAAATTATCTGCCTGGCCAAATCTACTAAACATGGTGGAATTTGTATTGCTGGTTTGAAAACGGATGGTTCAGGGTGGCTACGTCCAGTGTCTAACGAAGAAGATGGTACCTTATATCCAGAACATTACACTTTCAGGGATGACAGAGAACCTGAACTTTTTGACATTATCAGAATTCCATGTATTAAACCCGCTCCTGAATGCCATCAACCTGAAAATTGGTTGATAGATTCTAGTAAATCATGGCAAGTATTAGGAAGTTTAACTTTAAGTCAAGCTCAAAGGTTGCTAAAACCAGAAATTCAAAGACATTCTTGTTCTCCACAACTGTTAGGTAGTTCAGATAAACAAATTTCTTATGAAAATCTAGAAAAATCACCTGCTCAGTCTTCACTAGCACTGATAAAACCAGAAAAAATTGAGTGGCAAGTTAAAAAAAAGTTCTATGAAAAGAAATTCAGATGTCGTTTCTGTTTATCTGGAACTTTGTATGATTTACCGATTACTGATCCTATATGGACAGATAAACTTGATTATTTTGAAGAGGGAACATATTCTTCTCAAGAAGTTATACAAGAATTACAATTGGATAACTTTGATCCGGATCAATTCAGACTTACTATCAGCCTAGGAGAACCTTTCATATCTTCTGGTCAAGAAAAAAGGTTTTGCTACAAGTTAGTTGCAGCAGTCATCAACGTAGCAGATGTAAAGCACCGTTTAGAATGGGGATAATTTACCCTCTAAAATCAACACAAATATTGATAAATTGGGGTAAAATTGAGCCAAACAGCAGTTAATACCTTCTGATGAATCCCTACGCTATTTTTAATCAGACCAAACGTCAGCGTGTTAGTGATGGCATGATGCGATCGCTTTTAGAAAATTGCGAGACGGCCTCACATATCCTTATTTTAGTCTGGCCGCAACTTGGGGATTTTGATAGTCTGGAATATGCGTGGTGGTTACAGCGAGCAGCTGAACAGTTGGCAGATAAAAAACTCGCTATTCGTGCTGTGGGAATTGGTAACTTAGGCTCCGGAAAAAAATTCTGTGAATATACAGGATTTCCGCCTGAAAATTTATTTGTTGAACCGAATGCAGAATTACATTGTCAACTCAATCTTTATTCTGGTCTGAATGTGTCTCTACCCGGACTTTCTCAGTCTCAAAAAGCTTGGCTAAATCTGCTATTGATGTGTGCTGGGATTGGAAGTCCGGGAACCCTGGCGGAAGTTTTTCGCGGATACAAGGGAGATCGCCAAGCCCCTCAACTGATAAAGGATGATGAAATTATTCAAGCTACTCCTCTACCTGCTTTTCAAGGCTCGTTTTTCCAATTAGCAGGGGGGAGTGGTTTTCAACGTCCTTTTGAATTAGCTACCCTACGCCTACGTAATATGACGGAAGTCCTGAAAAATTGGCACACTTATGTACCTGATTGTGCCTATTTAACTCAGCGCGGTGGAACTTTTCTGTTTGACACAAAAGGCCAGTTAGTTTACGAACATCGAGACCGAGGAATTCTGGGCTTTGCTGCTAATATGAGCCAGCCACTATCATTTTTATCTTTGATTGAAAGAGATATTTGTGCTCAATAGGTAACTAGTTGTTACTTTATAAAAAAAGTAAATTTAAGGGTGGTCTTCTAACCACCCTATTTCCCCTCATATTTAAAATTTACTGGCAACACCCTTGGTGGGTACGATATTTACTCTGAGATATTAACTAAAGTATCAACTTCAGATGAAGCTAGGGTTGGGGCAGTGAAGAGACGTGAGTACAGACTTACCGGTTGCTGACGAGCGAAAACCCGCAGAACTTGACGCGCATGGGCTGCTACTTCCACTGTTTTGACATCATAAGTCTGGGTAGCCAATTTAGGATATAGACCAATACAGATGATGGGAACTATCAAACAGGCGGTAATAAATAGTTCCCGGGGTTTGATATCAGGGATAACAGCATCTAGATGTAATTCTTCACTTTGCTGGCCGTAAAAAACTTGGCGCAGCATGGATAGTAAATAAATTGGAGTTAAAATTACGCCAACGGCTGATAACAGGATAACTACAATTTTGAAGCTGGAACTGTAAACGTCGCTGGAAGTAATACCCAGGAACACCATCAATTCACCCACAAAGCCACTCATACCGGGTAAAGCCAGAGAAGCCATAGCCCCAATGGTAAACACTGCGAAGGTTCTAGGCATAACCTTAGCTATACCGCCCATTTTGTCCATCATTAAGGTGTGGGTACGTTCGTAAGTGACACCGGATAAGAAGAACAAGCTAGCGGCTATCAAACCGTGAGAAACCATTTGCAGCACAGCACCGCTAATACCAATTTCTGTGTAAGAGGCTATCCCAATTAATACAAATCCCATGTGGGCAATGGAAGAGTAAGCCAAGCGGCGTTTGAGATTTGTTTGGGCAAAGGCACAGCAAGCACCGTACACAATATTTACTACACCTAATATTGCTAAAACTGGGGCAAAATAAACATGGGCATTAGGTAACATTTCCACATTGAAGCGGATGAGTGCATAACCGCCCATTTTTAATAACACACCAGCTAAAATCATAGAACCAGGTGCAGAGGCTTCACCGTGGGCATCAGGTAGCCAAGTATGTAGGGGGAAAATTGGCATCTTGACACCAAAGGCAATGAGGAAACCTGCATAGGTTAACAGTTCTAGAGCTTTAGGGTATTGCTTCATTCCCAGTGTGGCGATGTCGAAGGTGACGGTATCACCTGAGAATGCCATGACAAAGCCGGCGACTAAGATAAATATTGATGCGGCGGCTGTGTAAATAATAAACTTGGTGGCTGCATAACGACGCTTGGGACCTCCCCAGATGGCAATTAGCAGGTACACAGGTACTAACTCTATTTCCCACATGAGGAAGAATAACAGCAAGTCTTGGGCGACAAATACCCCTAGTTGGGCGCTGTACATTACTAACATCAAAGCATAAAACAAGCGCGGCTTGTTTGTGACTTTCCAGGCCGCGAAGATTGCCAGAGTGTTAATTAAGCCTGTTAACAACACCAGGGGCATGGATAGACCATCAACCCCCACTGACCAATTTAAACCTAACTGTGGTATCCAAGAATATTTTTCTACCAGTTGTAGTGTGGGGTTTTGAAAGTCGTAGCTGTACCAAAAGGCATAAATCATTAGGGCAAAGTCGGCTAGGGCAACTCCCAAACCATACCAGCGTACTGTTTTGCCTTCTTTATCTGGGATTAAGGGTATGGCTAAGGCAGCCACCAAGGGCAATAAAATTATGGCTGACAGCCACGGAAATTCAATAGCATTCATCACTTCCGACAATCAATTTACCTTTTTGCTTTTGATTTAATTATATTAAGGAATTTGTACTTTTGTAAATGTTATTGATCCCTAATACTGGCACTTTCAGCAAGTTATAGGAATAAATACTTACTGAATATTTGCCAAAACAATTCTAGTTGTAAATTTTTGTAACGTCAACACAACATTTAATAAAAAAGGCGGCTGAAGCCACCTTTTTAAGTTAGAATATGGATTATTTTGGTTAAATGGAAACAAGCGACTTTACACAATCCGATTGACAATTGTCCAGACTTCCCCATCTGAGCGGACATGGGGAACTGAGATAGTCTTAAAACCAGTAATAAAAGGCTTGTAGTACACCTGCCAATACAAAGGACTTAAGTAATCAGTGCAAGATTTCAGCTGACGGATTTCTGTGGCTAATTCCCCAGCTAGCTGATTAATGCGTTCAGCATGAACCTGAGCTACCTTTCTAGCTGCTTCTAACTCCTGCTGTGGGGTAAGTTGTTGAGATTTATTTCGGCAACGTTGTAACTCAGCTTGTTTGTATTCTAGCTGTAATTCCAGGGCGGCGATCGCATCATCTATACCCTTGAGTTCCACAGATAATTGGGGATTTTCTCGTGCTTGGCGGCGACAAGCTTCCACCATAGCTGAGGGTGAATCACTCTTGCTAGATAATACATTATTAATAGTCAAGGTAGCCCGTTCTTGCTGGAGCGCTTGAATTTGTGAATTCAGAGTGGTGATTTCTGTATGAATTTGGTCAATCATTGGAGTTTATCCTTGGTAGCTTGCGCCTTGAGTATCTAGAGAAAGCGATCGCACAACTGCTATAATTCCTACCGACTGCCAAGCTGATAACATTGCCGCTTCTACAGACTGGGAATGTAACCTATCTACCAAAGCCAACAATGTCGGCCCAGCACCACTAATCACCATCCCATAAGCACCAGCAGCCAAAGCCGCCCCCTTAACAGCATCGTAACCGGGAATCAAAGCTTGACGATAAGGCTGATGTAATCTATCTTGTAAAGCTGCTCTTAACCATTCTCCCTGACCGGTTTCCAGTCCCCGCAATAATAACCCTAGATGGGCAGTATTAAAAATTGCATCTGCACGGCTAAATTCAGTCGGTAGAACTTGGCGGGCTTCACTAGTAGAAAGCTCAAAATCAGGAATCGCCACCACTGGTATAATATCACTATGCCAAGGAATATCGCAAACTTCCCAACCATCGGCACTGGTAGCAGCCAGACGACATCCCCCCAACAGAGCCGGGACGACATTATCAGGATGTCCCTCCATGGCGATCGCTAATTTCATTACTTCTAACTGACTCAAAGGCGCACCCGCCAACTGATTAGCACCCACTAAACCCCCGACAATGGCTGTCGCTGAACTACCCAAACCCCTAGCCAAAGGTACACCTAGCTCAATTGCCATTTTTACTGGTGGCGGTGTTTGTCCTATATATTGATATAACTTGAGAAAAGCCTGATAGAGCAGATTACTTTCATCGGTTTGCACCCTTTCAGCTTCTGCACCTGTGACATCAATAATTAATCCACCCTCATCGAGGTGAGTGAATTTGAACTTGTTGTACAGCGTTAAAGCTGCACCGATACAGTCAAAACCGGGGCCTAAATTGGCAGTTGTAGCGGGAACCTTAACAGTGATAGTAGAAATAACAGACATTTGCAAATACTCACCCAATCAATCCACTAGCATCTCATGTAAAGGGTTGATTTGTTCAAGAGTCTTGCTAATTGGGCAAAAGTATGCTTTACAAGACTTAATATATTACCAAAGATTCACCAGGGAACTAAAATTATCGCAGTTAGTGATCACTTTGAGAAAATCTGGATCATTTACAGTCCTGGTTAGCAGACCTGAGGGGTTAAGATGTGAAAAACTGAGCGATCGCCCTTAAGCAGTCTTTGATGATGGCGCTCATGTAGGAATATCTTTTATGCGCCGAGATTCCATATTTTACCAACTATTTCAACAATCCCCAAGTTTACTATTTGAACTATTGACAAATCCGCCAGTCAATGCATAAAAATATCGCTTTGATTCAGTAGCTGTCAAAGAACCTAAATTTGAAATTGACGGGGTATTTTTACCACCAGAAAATGAAAATCCGGGTGTGGTGTATTTCTGTGAGGTACAATTTCAAAAAGACGAAAAACTCTATGAGAGAGTATTTGCAGAATCCTTATTATATTTCTACCGTAACCGGGAAAGATTTAGGGATTGGCAAGCGGTGATAATTTACCCTTCACGCAGTATTGAACAAAGAAATATTTATCCCCATCGTGGGTTGCTCAATAGTCACCAAGTGCATCGAGTATATTTAGAGGAATTGGGCAATATTCGCCAATTACCCCTATGGGTAGCATTGATGGTACTAACAACTATAGAGCCAGAACAAGCACCATCTGAAGCTAAGTATTTACTAGAACGTTCCACTTATGAGCAGTCAGAAACCGCCAGTCGCACCATAATTGAATTAGTCACTACAATTATGGTGTACAGGTTTGAAAAATTAAGCCGAAGGGAGGTTGAAACCATGCTAGGAATCACACTCAAAGAAACGCAAGTTTACCGAGAAATTAAAGAAGAAGGTCGAGAAGAAGGTCGAGAAGAAGGAATACAAAGGGAAAGAACCCTAGTCCTGCGACTATTAACTCGCAAGGTGGGGGAATTACCCGAAGATGTGCGCCAGATTGTTGAAACTCTATCTTTAGAAGAATTAGAAAATCTGGGGGAAGCATTGCTTGATTTTAGCAGCATAGCTGATTTACACAGGTGGTTAGACTAGGCAGAGCCTAGTCGATGATGGTTAGAAGTTCTCGAACTTAGCGATCGCATTCTTCATTTTATCCACCACCTCATCCACAGGTATAGCCCCCAACTCCCCAGAAGCGCGGGTACGGATACTCAAGCTATGAGATTCAACTTCTTTAGCTCCCACTACAGCCATTACTGGTATTTTGGCTTTCTCAGCATTGCGGATTAACTTACCCAAGCGATCGCCACTGGTATCGACTTCAACCCGAATACCCGCCCCCAGCATTTTCGCCGCCACTTCTTTGCTAAAATCAAGTTGTGCCTCACCCACTGGTAACAATCGAGCTTGTACAGGAGCTAACCACAAGGGGAAATCCCCAGCGTACTCTTCAATTAAAATCCCAATCAAGCGTTCCAGGGAACCAAAAGGCGCACGGTGAATCATCACAGGACGTTTACGGGAACCATCTTCAGCCACATATTCTAAATCAAAGCGTTCTGGTAAATTGTAATCTACCTGAACAGTGCCTAATTGCCATTCTCGTTCCAAGGCATCACTAAAGATAAAATCTAACTTAGGACCATAAAACGCTGCTTCGCCGATTCCCTCAAAGTATTCCATACCCAACTTTTCCACAGCGCGGCGAATTGCCCCTTCGGCTTGCTCCCAAACTTCATTAGAGCCGATATACTTATCACTAGCTGGGTCACGAAAACTGAGTCTAGCCTTAAAATTCTTCAGTTGCAGACTCTTGAACACTGACAGAATCAAATCCACCACATTGAGGAATTCACTATCTAACTGTTCAGGAGTGACAAACAGGTGTGAATCATCCACAGTAAAACCGCGCACCCTTGTTAAACCGCCCAATTCTCCTGATTGTTCATAGCGGTAAACCGTGCCAAACTCTGCTAACCTTATCGGTAATTCCCGGTATGAACGTAATTCACTCTTGTATATTTGGATATGAAAGGGACAATTCATAGGCTTGAGGACGAAGCCTTGTTCTAGTGCTGCTGCTGACTCATCATCAGACATCAGGGGAAACATATCTTCCTTATACTTTTGCCAATGTCCCGAAGTCTTAAATAAATCAACCCTAGCAATATGGGGTGTAACCACAGGTAAATAACCCCGTTTGAGCTGTTCTTGCTTGAGGAAATCTTCTAATGTACCGCGTAACAAAGTACCTTTAGGTGTCCACAAAGGTAAACCCGGCCCTACCTGTTCGGAAAATATAAATAATCCCAGTTCCTTACCTAGTTTACGATGGTCTCGCCGGAGTGCTTCTTCCTTGCGCCGCTTATACTCAGCTAATTGTTCGGGGGTTTCCCACGCAGTAGCATAGATGCGTTGTAACTGTGCCTTGGTTTCATCTCCACGCCAATAAGCCCCGGCCACACTTTCTAATTCTATAGCTTTGGGGTTTAATTCGCTAGTATTTTCCACATGAGGACCAGCGCACAAATCCCACCATTCATCACCCAGATGATAAATTGTAATGGGTTCTTCTTTTATATCTGCCAGGATTTCTAGTTTGTAAGGTTCTTGGATTTGCTCTATTCGTTCTTTAGCTTGTTCGCGACTGACTTGTTCGCGAATTACAGGTAATTTGCGGTTAATAATTTTCACCATCTCTTTTTTGATGGCTTTTAAATCATTTTCGCTAAATGGTTCTGGACTATCGAAGTCGTAGTAAAAACCGTTTTCAATCCACGGTCCAATTGTCACTTGTGCTTTAGGAAACAGCTTTTGTACCGCCATGGCCATGACATGGGAAGCGGTGTGGCGAATCTTCTTTAATTTTTCTGATTCACTGGTCCGGGGTAAATAAATTTTTTCAGGTTGTTCTGACGGAGTGAGAGATGATTTTAGCGACATCGGCTGCTGAACCATGAGCGACGTGATTGTAAAAATATAATTTTAGATAATTAATCAGTATTCCAGAAGCATACAGCACTAGAAAGTGCTGCTTCAAATATAAAGACTTTAATTACCTGTTCTCAGCAACTACAGTTGATGAGGTTTAGGAGTCTGCAGCACCAAGGGGCTGGCGGCCATTGTAATTATAGTTCACAGAACTGATGATTACAGATTTTTTCCATGATCTATCTGAGAATATCATTTCAGGAAATGTTAATTTTTGTAAAAAATGTTAATATTATGAGAGAAGTTAGAAATATACTTTTTATCTATGGGAGACTCGAATTTACCACAGGCGGATCTGCTGAAAACGATATTAGAGCCTTTACTTGAGGACTTTAACTATTGGTTCGCGCGATCGCACGAATTGCTAGAAACCGAGCAATTGACATTTATGAGTCACGAAGAGCAATCTAATTTACTCTTGCGAGTCAAGCAAGCGCAAGATGAACTAAACGTAGCCAGGATGCTATTTACAGCCACAGAAGGGCAAGTCGGTATTGAGATGAAAACCTTAATGCCTTGGCATCAACTGCTCGGTGAATGCTGGAATGTATCAATGCGGTGGCGTCAGACACCAAAAATCTGAACCTGGCAAGACAGTATAACTATACAAGTCGCATAGAAGATACAAAATCCTTAATATTATTTTCATTAACAAAAAATGTATCCCATGCTACTCTAGGTTAAATAGAGATTAACAATTTTTTTCATAAAAGTATAAGCGCACCGAACCTGCGTGACATATTTGTATTCGCTCGGATAGAGAATACAGGCGAAGTAAAGCACTACCGAATAAAGTTTTAAAATTTGCTGCTCTTGGAGGAAAACCCAATGTTACACTTACTTTACATTCTGGCTTTTACAATTCTAGCTGTCATAGCCGTTGCGAACTTAATCCGCAACTTAATTATGTTTAGTTTTGATCGAGAGCGAGTTGATGCAGCTAAATATTCCCCAATGGATAATCCAGGATACCTATCTTCGAGAAAACAATTTGTTCCCCATCCAGAACTGTTAGATAACGCCGGTAACCTAATTAAAGAACCCTTGTTAGTCATGCGTTCAGTCAACGTTGAGGATGCGCGTCAACAGTTAGATGCGATTTATGAATCTTCTCCTGGGCAAAAAATTGATCGTCAAGAAGAAAGTTAATTTTCTGGGGGTAGTAATGGGGGTTGAGCATGGCTCAACCCCTCAAAATTTGTGAGATATTTCCTAGTTAGGCTTCAATAACCACCCGGAGATTACCGCGTTTTTTGACAACGCGACAAGCGGTAGTAGTACCAGATCGCTCAAATTCTAAATCAAGGATGGTAGAACCAACGCGCAAGTTATGGAATGACAGAGAATTAATAGATTCTGGTAAAGTGGGGTGAATAATGCGCAAGCAGTTATTTTGAGCATCAGGGACTAGATTAACTACCATTTGCAGCAGTTGAAAAATAGAACCAGTCGCCCATGCTTGTGGTGTACAAGCGACAGGATACTGTACAGGAGCATGGTCACCATTACGTTGGTAACCGCAGAATAGTTCTGGGGGGCGTTGATATGCTTGGTGGTTAGTCATATCAAACAAACCTTGGAAAACTTCTAAAGCTTGGTCAATTAAACCGAGCGATCGCAATCCCATGGCAATGAGAGAATTATCATGAGGCCAAACCGAGCCGATATGATAACCCATAGGATTATAAGCGGGGGACAAACTGCTGAGAGTGCGAATACCCCAACCATTAAACATATCTGGAGCGCGCAATCGTTCCGCCACACTGTGGGCTTTATCCTGAGTAAAAATACCCAATTTCAAGCAGTGTCCGGGGTTAGATGTGATACTTTGAACCTGGTTTCCCTCACCATCCAGAGCCAGAGCGCAGAAATCCTGATCTTTGAGCCAAAAATCTTGATTAAAACGGGCTTTTAGGTGTCTAGCCTCATCCAACCAGCGTTCTGCTAAGTCTGGTCGCTTCATGATCTGAGCAATTTCTGCGAGATTAATTTTAGCTGCATAAACATAAGCCTGGACCTCACTTAAAGCAATTGGTCCGGGAGCGAGTTCACCCTTATGGTCTACGATACAGTCGCCAGAATCTTTCCAACCTTGGTTAGTTAGACCCCGTGGAGATTTACGGTAGTAGGTCAAATAGCCAGTTTCCTGGAGATGGTGATCAATCCAATCCATAGCTAAAAGAGCATGGGGCCAAAGTTTGTCAAGTGTTTCTTGATCATGAGTCCAGGTATAGTATTCAGCATACAACATCAACCACAGAGGGGTAGCATCAACCGTACCGTAATAGGGTGTATGGGGGATTTCTTGACAGCGAGCCATTTCCCCAAACCTCAACTCATGTAAAATTTTGCCTGGTTCTTCTTCCCGCCAGTCATCCTGAGTTTTACCTTGATATGATGCGAGTATCATCAAAGTTTCCCGAGCAATTTGGGGGTTTAACATCAAGGTTTGGGAAGCTGTAATCAAGGAATCTCGCCCAAACAAAGCGGAGAACCAGGGGACACCGGCGGAAACAGTCTTATAGTTACCAAAAGATTGGCGTAAGAGATACATATCTTGTTCTGCCCGCTCAATGATACGATTAAAGATGGTTTTATCCGATCTAATTTTGGTAATTTCCTGTATCCATTGTTGCTCTTCCATCAACTCAGCGGCCTTAGCTTGGACTAAAGTCAAAGCAGCACTGACTGTAGAACTGGGCTGATTATCGGTGAACATATTCACCCGGTAACCTAACTTTTGGGTTTCATGGGAGGCTAAATCTAACCGCCAGATAGCAGTATAACCCTGGAAATCATCCGGCTGACGATACTGGAATTGGATGCGGGATTCCATTAATAAGCCATCCACACCTTGATAGGCTAAAGTCAAAGATTTTTCTTTTGGTGGATGTACAGAGGAAAGGCCATGACTGGTAAGAGGTGCTGCGTCTGGGGATGTTGATTGTATTAAGTGTAATATCTTACCGCGTTTTTCTCTTTGGGCGCCCCGAACTTCAAATAAATCCACAAAATCTGCATCAAAGCTGATACTTAATTCAAAGCTGACATTTGTGGTACTGTAATTAGATATTTCAATTTCCTCAAATAACGCCCCATTTAACACAAGTTCCCGGCGAATACCTACGGTTTCAGCTTTCAGGTGTTGGTCAATATTGGGGTTAGTGCATAGTACAGAGACAGAAAACCCTTTTTCGGCACTACTACCTAGGAGGATAGGCGATCGCCCTTGAATTTGCAACTCCAGACGACTGAGAAACCGGGTATCAGAGCAAAATAGTCCTACATTAGGGTTACCATCGGTGAGGGAACAGCCAGAAATGTTACCGATGGTATCCGTCACCAGAAATAGATCATCATCTTTAACCGTGAGAGTAGGTTGTGGTCTTTCACTGACAACACAAGGCCATTCCGGTAGAGGTAATTGTTCTGCGGGAGCAAAAGTTTTGCCATCCAGAGAAATTTGTGCCGCGGTGGTGAGTATATCCGGTGTCATGAGGCAAAGTTCCTTGAGCTAGGGTCAATTCAAGGCCAGACAAAACAGAAATCTTTACCAGAGTATATTTTTCATATATAAAGTCAAGGAGGAAAAGCGGGAATTTTCAGCCATTTAGTACCGCGTCAAACCCCATGGTGACCTAATAGCAGGATATACTTAGCTAAGATAGTCAAGTTACCACTGGCGAGGGATGTGTTGGGGACTTCAGCCCAAAATCATCTACAATAGTGGAGAGTTTTTTAGCTAAAAATTTGTTTTGATGGGGAATTTTAGCTCAATAAACAGCGGCTCCAGCCGATAGCAGATCTGTGTGTTGAATGTATATTGGGCGTAATACCCGATAATTTTCGACTTCAAGATTCTTTACAGATTCTAACGGTGAGCAGCATTTGAGAATCCGTTGTAATTTGTACAATGCAGCTATGAAGTGAATCTTTTTTTGTGATTGGGCTTTTCCTTAACGATATTCATGAGCATTTCGTCATCTGTGCTGAGTGAGCTGCTACAGTCAATACCCCACCTGCGACCCCAGCTATATTTCAAGGCTTCATTAACAGCGCTTTCTCACGCGATGGAAGATCAGGTGTTAGCGGGGAATTTAGAGCAGCCATTGGTAATTGCTAGCTTCCAACGTGAGCGATACTATCGCCAAGAAGCTCATCGCTATCAGCGTTTAGCTATGGGTAGTAATCAAATATATGTTTTATCCGCACGGGAAACGGAATTTACCAATAGTTCCCAATCTTATGAGCAGGTAGTATTTGAAGCCGAAGATGCCTTAAGTCAAGAATGGCACTTGGTGGTAATTGCTGATAACTATGCTACTTGTTTAGTGTGCAGGGAGAGCCTGGGTTCCATTGCCAAAAACCAGCAAACACCGGAATTTAGCTCTAATCTAGATATGGATACGGCGCGCCGGTTTGAGGGAATCTGGACATCAGAACGGGGGGTGAGCCTGAAAGCAGCGGAATTGCTATTAGACAGGATTATAGTTTATAGACCAGACCTGGAAGAAAAAATTCAACAAGCCCGCCAGAGGTTTGGGATTGGGTCACAGAAAAATTATTCCCTCTTACAAACAGCTGAATATGCTTGTGACATAGATACTGACCCCTTTGTCCAGCGGTTGGTGACTTATCTACAAGCTAGTCAGTACAAATTACACAAAGCCTATCGTTCCATTACTGCCCAATCACGAAAAGAACGTTTAGTCAACTCCATTAGTACAGCGATTAGGCGATCGCTCGATCCCCACGAAGTGCTACAAGTAGCGGCACAGGAACTAGGGGAACAATTAGTGGCTAGTAGGTGCTTAATTTATCGTGCACAAGCTACAGATGCACAGGCGGATATTAAACATGAGTTTTTAATTCCGGGAATTTTACCTGTAGTTGGGGAAATTTGGGAGTTAAGGGAGAATCCTTTATTTCAAGAAGTAGTAGAAAAGGGCGAGGGAGTGTGTGTACATAATACCCTGAGCGATAGTAGGGTGATTAATTCGCATAAACTGCGTGAAATTGCCGAAAAATTCGCCATTCGTTCTTGGTTAATGGAACCAGTATTATTTCAGGGGAGGTTGTTAGGGATTGTAGAATTACACTATTGTGGCTTACCACCACACCAGTGGCAATCGGGAGAGCAAGACTTAGTAAAAGCCGTCGCCACCCAAATGGGAGCAGCATTAATCCAAGCCGAAGCCTACGCCAATCTTGAAGAGCTAAACCAGCAGCTAGAAGCCCTAGACCGCACCCGCAGCAACTTAATAGCGATTACCGGACACGAACTGCGCACGCCCCTATCCACAATTCAGGTATGCTTAGAAAGTCTGGCTAGTGAGCCGGATATGCCTTTAGAGTTGCAGCAAGTGATGCTCAATACTGCGCTGTCGGACTCAGAAAGAATGCGAAAACTAGTGCAAGATTTCCTCACCCTTTCCAACCTAGAAAGCGGGCGGGTAGAATGGCATCCAGAAGCCCTGACCTTACAGGAATGTGTAGATTTAGCTCTCAGCCGACTACGCAGCCGTTCCGCCACAGAACCGCCGCCCAAAATCCAAACTCAAATAGACCCAAATCTGCCCTTAGTCAGAGCTGACGGTGATTGGCTGGTGGAGGTGATAGCTAAACTAATCGATAACGCTTGTAAATTTACTCTATCTCCAGGAACGATTACGATTACAGCCACTCAGAAAAGCAATGATCTAGTTGAGGTGACAGTGGCTGACACTGGGCGGGGTATTGAACCCAATCGTCTAGAAATCGTTTTTGACCGGTTTTATCAAGAAGAAGGTGCTATGCGACGTACTGCGGGGGGTACTGGTTTGGGACTAGCAATTAGCCGCCAAATTGTCAATGGCTGGGGCGGGGAAATTTGGGCAAAATCCAATGGTAAAGACCAGGGTAGTCAGTTTCATTTCACTGTTCCCATTGCCCACATCAGTCAAGAACAACAGCGCAGGAAAGCCAAGAGTAATTTATAAGACTAAAAACTGTTACAGTCTATGACGCGATCGCAATATGATCGGGTCAGCGGTGTTACGATTCCCTAAAAACCGTTGAGAGAGATATTTTTTATGGCAGAAAAACTTTCTGGACAAACCCCCCTATTTGGTGGTAGCACTGGTGGCTTACTCCAAAAAGCAGTAGAGGAAGAAAAGTACGCTATCACTTGGACTAGCCCTAAAGAGCAAGTTTTTGAAATGCCTACCGGTGGCGCTGCTACTATGCGCAAAGGCGAAAACCTGCTATATATAGCTCGTAAAGAACATGGCATTGCCTTGGGCGGTCAACTCCGGAAATTCAAAATCACAGACTACAAAATTTACCGGATTTTACCAAATGGGGAAACCACCTTCATTCACCCAGCTGATGGTGTGTTCCCAGAAAAAGTTAACGCCGGGCGCGAAAAGGTGCGTCATGTACCACGCAGCATTGGGGAAAATCCCAGTCCCGCTAAACTTAAGTTCAGTGGTAAAGCTACCCACGATGTCTAGAAGCTAGGTATTGGGGATGAGGGGAGTAATGGAATTGTTTCTCCCCTTCCCCTCTCCTCCTGTGCTCACCACTCTCTAAATCCATTTATGATGTTCCCTGATTTCTCTGATTTTTCTGAACTAGCTTTACAAGGTAATTTTGTCCCAGTGTATCAAGAATGGGTAGCAGACCTCGATACCCCAGTATCTGCTTGGTATAAAGTCTGCTCCGGTCAGCCTTATAGCTTTTTGTTGGAATCAGTAGAAGGGGGCGAAAACATCGGCCGTTATAGTTTACTCGGTTGTAATCCCCTGTGGATTTTGTCCGCCCGGGGTGACACGACTACTCAAACACATCGGGATGGTTCCCAAGTTGTGTTTACAGGAGACCCGTTTGCAGCTTTGGCTCAATGTTTGGCACCCTATAAACCAGTGACTTTACCCCAACTCCCCCCAGGAATTGGCGGACTGTTTGGCTTTTGGGGTTATGAGTTGATTCGGTGGATAGAACCACGTGTACCTATTCATCCACAAGATGAGCGTAATATACCTGATGGATTGTGGATGCAGGTAGACCACTTGTTAATTTTTGACCAGGTGAAACGGAAAGTTTGGGCGATCGCCTATGCTGATTTACGTGATCAAAATGTGAATTTATGGCAGGCTTATGAACAAGCGTGCGATCGCGTCACACAGATGCTCTCTCAGTTATCCCGCCCTGTGTCGCCCCAAGAAACAATGTTAGAATGGACACCGCCGGGCAGCAAGGATGGGGGAGGGATAGAAGAATATACTAGCAACTTGACACAGGAGGAATTCTGTGATAGTGTAGAAAAAGCGAAGGAATACATAAAGGCAGGAGACATATTTCAAGTCGTTATATCCCAGAGGTTATCGACAAAATATAAAGGTGATCCCTTTGCCCTTTATCGCTCCCTACGCCAAATTAATCCTTCCCCCTACATGGCTTTCTTTAATTTCCAAGACTGGCAAATTATCGGTTCCAGTCCGGAGGTGATGGTAAAAGCCCAAGCCGATGGAGCGGGTGGGGTAGTAGCTACAGTCAGACCCATAGCTGGGACGCGTCCGAGAGGTAAAACCCCACAGGAAGATGCAGCTTTAGCTACAGATTTACTGCAAGATCCCAAGGAAACAGCGGAACACGTGATGTTGGTTGACCTAGGTCGTAACGACTTAGGAAGGGTCTGTGAAAGTGGAAGCGTGAGAGTTGATGAGTTAATGGTGGTAGAGCGTTATTCCCACGTGATGCACATTGTGAGTAATGTGGTGGGTAAGCTATCATCAGATAAAAGCGCCTGGGACTTACTCAAGGCCTGTTTCCCAGCGGGTACTGTCAGCGGTGCGCCGAAAATCCGGGCGATGGAAATTATCCACGAGTTAGAACCATGTCGTCGGGGTGTTTATTCTGGAGTCTATGGTTATTACGATTTTGAAGGACAGTTGAATACTGCGATCGCGATTCGCACGATGGTATTGCATAATCATACTGTAACCGTCCAGGCGGGTGCGGGTCTAGTGGCTGATTCTGACCCACAGAAGGAATATCAGGAGACCTTGAATAAAGCTCGAGGTTTGTTAGTAGCTATTAGTTGTTTACAATGATGTAGTATTTAATCAATTTTTTGCGCGAGGATCAGGTTTAATACATTCAGTTCCCGGGAGTGGAGTAGATATTTTTCTGTGAACAGTTTTTGTCTCATTTCTGCTAAGGCATAACTTCTAAAGACTAAAAAGGGAAATTCTTGATAATTATGACCTATAGGTAAGATGTTAGTGACCGGGTATAACGAACGAAGGTATGTAAATAGAATATCACGGAAACGCAGGTCTTCTGGTTCTTCTGGTTCCTCAGCAAAATATTGACTCATGACTTCTCCACTAATAAATACAAGTAAGGGTAAGGCGTAATATTGGTCACTATATTCACTGGTTTGTGTGAAGTTTTGTGTCTTGGGTGGCGCTTTTTTCAATTTTTCCACTAGTTCAATTGCATCTTGAGTTGCAAATCTTAAGTTTTCAGGATAAATGGGATTTTTACTAATTAGTTTGAGATTATCCCATAATTCTCCATGAGCGTACTTTTCTATATCCAGTAATTTCATTTGATAAGATTCTTGGATATTGTTAGTAGGTACTATGAGCAAACCACCGTTAATATAAGCTAACTCTAAAGGAGGAACATCTAGTAGTTGATCAAAACTATTAGCTAATTGCAAAAATTGCTCCTTAAAAGACTTCTGTAATTTTAAATAACTTTCTTCGGGAGTGTTTTCAACCCGAAAATTTCCATCTCCCATGAGTTTCTCTAGACTGGTATAGACTTGTTTTAATAACTCATGACTCCGATGGATTTGATATTCTTTCTTAAGTTGGTTGATCAGATTAACTATTTGACTAGAAAATGTTTCCCCAGCAGCTAAAACCGACTTACCACCGATAGGAATCAGTATATATTTCTTTCTGCCAATTTTACCATAACCATATATACGAGTCATCATGGAAGCCTTAAGAATTAACAGCAGGTTTAATAAACTGAGGACACTTTCTTGTAAAGACAATTGAGGGTCATCTTGGTAATAAACAGAACGTTCAGCTAAATAGAAGTACAAGTATTTATCTTGGTTATCTATATGATCATTTCCCCGACCGCGGTAAATCACCTGAATGATTTCCATCAGGTTTTTTTCAATCTCAAACTTAGGGATTTCTACCAAAATGTGCTTGGCTTTGGGGAAAGATAAACCACGACTTCCCGAAGCAGTCATGAAGACTACCTTGACATTTTCCTGATACTGTTGAAGTTGTTGTTTCTCTAATTCCGAGATATTGGCGTGTATTTCTATATAATGAGTATTTTTATGGAACTTCTCTTTACCCAAGGTTTCCTGAAGCTTGTCAATAATTTGTGTTAGTTTGGGTTTATTTTGGATGTATACTATAAATTGTGATACCTGAGAATCTTGTAATAAATTCTGGATATCGGCGAAAATGACATCTAAGAGCTTTTGCTCTAAATTAGATTTATCCTTTAACTGGGCGCGATCGATAAATTTACAAGACTCAATAAAAATTTGATAGCTAATAGTTAAGCTTTTAGCTGGGTAGGAATTAGCGTTAATCATGGTCGCAGGTAATTTTTTAAACTGCAAATTGACCACTGACAGGGGTTGAATATTTTCCAGAGCTTGACGAAAGTAGATTTTATTGGGTTCGGGGGTAGTATTTTCTAGATGTTGACAAATGACATTTTGATCAACGATGGAAGCATCTGCAATAATTACCTTAGTGTTAAAACCATTTTCAGGTTGATTTAACTGATATTTATTGATGAGTTTATGAATACCATGGAGAAACTCCACCCCTCCCTCATCCCCGGTAATTTCGTCTATCATGATAAATAGATGTTTGATGCGACGGGAGATATTTTGCATCTTTTGGGGAAAGACCTTATTTTCCCTGGTGTTGTATGCGTCGCTGAATATTTTATCCAGGTGTTTGAGGGTATCTCCAGTCTGAGTTTTCTTTAAAGACTGGGTGGAAGTAGTAGCAATAACGTTGTCAGATAATTTGTGAGTAATGGTAGTATATAGTCCTTCACAAAGACTCTTTAAAACACCTGCGGTTTTTTCTCCCCGGTCTATAATAGTATCATCGGTGATGTGTTCGAGTCGGTTACTGCGTCTCACCCCTCTTTCCACCTTTTGACTCTTAAGAAAATTAACTTTTCCTCGAATAAAATCCTCTTGATATAGGTTCGAGGTATATTCAACAGAGCATTTACCAGAGTTATCCTGAATCAGGTGAGTATGAGTATTGATCGCCAAGATTCTGTCATCTACTAAATCACCGGTTGCTTTATCCTTGAATTTTTCGATGATGTCGAGATTTACCTGTTTGCGGGGACTGACATAGAAAAATAGAAACCCTTCATCTAAATGATGTTTGAGAAAATTGACGATCGCAGTGGTTTTACCAATACCTGGGTTTCCGGTGAGGAATATATAGGTATTCTCAGAAAGCAAAGATTTCTGAATCAGTTGACTATGTGCTTCACGAAAGTTGTAGCTTCCCGTCAAACCTAAGTCGGAAATTAACTCTGGAGGAACTGGGGCGACAGAGTTAAAAAAGTCGCTAATTTTCTCGGTGTGAGGTGGTATGATATTGATGCGATCGCGGGTGATGTTTACAAGAGAGTTGACAAACTCCCTACCTTGGTCAAAGCTACTCCCAGCGTTACGCTTAATTTTATCTAAAACTCGACGACGTGCGTGGGTGATTTCTTCTGTTGTATTATGTAATTTATAGATTTGATGACAAGTCTCAAAAATCTTGAGTTGATCTGGTGTAATAGATATAGTATTGAATGAGCGATCGCTATAACCAATAGCATTAAACACAATTGACGATCTATCTGATATTATCCCCGTTTCTTGGAGAAATTGGTTAAAGCTATAAATATAAGCTGCTGCTTGAATTAACTTAGCGGTTTCCTTATCTTTAGCCTTAAAAGCTGTGAAATAGTCTGTTAAACTAGGTGAGAAGTCCAAACCCAAAGAATTAGTATCAACACTCAAGCTAGAAAACACACTTTTAGAACGGACATAGTTAACATCCCGCATCAACAAGTTGCGAATAACTTCCACATAATCAATATTTTGGATATCTTCATCAGTGTGAACAGAAAATATTGATAAATCAAGACATAAAACCCGATATTTACGCCGACACTTGAGCAAAATCAAAGTATCTGCATTCAGAAAACCACCTTTTTCCTGATATCTAGGAATATAGTCAGCAGTATTTTGTAACTGATCAAACTGGGAAAGAACATCTTTAAACCACTGGGTCTGGTCGGTTTCATAAGTTCCAATACTGTTATCACCATGAAAACAGCATTGATAATAGAGAATTTCCAGATCCTTAATTTGATCTCCCAAGGATGTCAAATATTCTCTAAAGAAATTTAACCCTGATAAAAATCCCTTTTGAACAAAGAATTGACACCAGGTTTCAGCTATATCTCGTTCTAAGGTACTTAATACCCTATCAATTATTCTTTGTCGAATTTTAGAGAACTTGAGGTTTTCTAA
The DNA here is from genome assembly GCF_028331025.1 of Anabaenopsis arnoldii. Taxonomy (NCBI): domain Bacteria; kingdom Bacillati; phylum Cyanobacteriota; class Cyanophyceae; order Nostocales; family Nodulariaceae; genus Anabaenopsis; species Anabaenopsis arnoldii. Next base: position 26,875 of record NZ_JAQMUH010000147.1, read on the forward strand.
TTGATGACGATATAAATTACCAAATTTCTGCTTAATTTGTTCTTGCTGAATATAGCAGAGAACACCAATATTAAAACCCACCTCAAATAATCTTCCTAAATCCTCAGCTATGTTCGCAGTCATATTGATTTATTCCCTTTTCTTATTAGTCATCCTATTTGAGTTGAGAAATTATCAGTGAGGAAAGGGGACAGTTCCCCTATATCTGTTTTTGAACGCAAAGGGCGCAAAGGTTGGCGCAAAGGTACGCAAAGGTTGATTGGCGGTCTAGACTATGATTACATACATGATTTTCTAGTCAGATTTATCTGACTTTAGCTTTGAGACGGGGGTTTTTAACCCCCGGTTCCCTGGGTGGCGATCGCCCCACAGATCCCTGACTTCTTCCATAACCTAGGGAGTTATTGAATATTTGGGAGAGAAGTCGGGGATCTTACACCCCCTCCCACAGTCACACAGATCCCCGACTTCTAGCTAAGTTATCTTAGATTATCTGTGATGATGTGAGAAGTCGGGGATCTTAACCACCCGACATCTGATTAACTATATTCATGGTTTCCATGCTGACTCTACACACCCGCATTAATAAATCTATGACCTGTTCTTTGTAGTCTGCAAACCGGTAAGTGTTGAATTTTTCTGCAATGGTGGGGTCTTTGGGTTT
>NZ_JAQMUH010000148.1:0-37099 GCF_028331025.1 Anabaenopsis arnoldii
AAAGCCAAAAAAATATAAAATTTTGCGCAATTGCAACACTTATCCGTAGGTAGTTGTTTTGAGCGTGTAGGGGGATAATTGACTATTCCTTTTAAGCAAGTCTTAAAGAATCTGCGTGTCTTCAGACCGCAGAGTGTCAAAATAACTTAAACTACTTTACGGTTCGCTCTTCACCCAACCGGGTAAAACGGATTTCAATGCGGCGGCGGTTCTGATCTGGTGCACGTACTACGGGAGCAAATTCCCCACTAGGTAATATTAACTGAGCCGCCGAATAAGCACGGAAGGACAATCCCGGAAGTTTTTTTTCTTTAACCTGAATATTACGCAGCTGTTGGACTACCGCTAAAGCACGCATTAACCCCAAATCAGCATTAGAACCCGCTTGTAGTTTCTCTAATTCCAATCCACCACGGGCGACATTTTCTAAATTCAAGTCTAGGTTACTGGGCATATTACCATTAGGCTGACCGTCAGTATGTCCGATCACCTCTATAATATCGATATTATACTGTTTACTTGCCCTTTCAATTTCCGGTAAGATTTTTGTCGCAATGTAATTATAAAACCTGGGGTTAATTCTTGCACTTCCAGATTCAAATCTATGCTTAGGGTCATCTGGAATCAGAATAATTGGGGGTGTCTCTAGTTGCCTATCTACTAACTCCGGTTTTTGATTAACAAATGACCTAATGATAAAAAGTAACAAAAACAACAGCAGGATCATAAAGGCATTAGACATTAAATCTGTAAAAGCTGTGGAAATATTTAATTCTTCATGATAATCATTACGTTGCCAACGTCTAGCCATATTTTCCTATTTAAATGTCAAATTTATTTATTATGAGTAAAATTATCTATGATTTGATCTTCAGGGTTCAATGTTGAGCTTTTTACTTCCGTTCGTAACCGATAAATTTCATGTTTAGCATCATTGAGATGGTGAATACAATCTTGCAAATTCCCATTGATATCTTGATTTACTGCTGTTTGTTTGTTCACACCTTCCAGCAATAGGTTACCTATATTCTGATACTCTGTAACCAGAGTAGAATTACTACTATTCATTAACCGTGATATGTTTTCAGAATTCCTATCTATTTGCTGAGATATATTACCCAGAGATGTATTAACTGTTCCAGCGTGTTTATTGATAATTTCTACGAAGCCTTGCATATCTAAAGTAATTTGCTGCAAACCTTTAGCCTTATCCATCAGGTTATTTTCTAATTGTTCAATTCTAGTTACAGCTTTAGCAAAGCCATTGACCATTTCCTGAGAAATATTACCAGCTTGATTATTTATTGTCTGGATAAAATCTCGTAAATCCCCGGAAATCGCCTCTAAACTTCCAGCCTCATTCATCAGGTTACTTTCTAATTGCTCAAGTCTGGTTACTGCGATCGCAAAACTATCAGCACCTTCCTTAAGTTGAGGTATAATCTCACCCAGAGACTTTTGATTAATACGATTTAAATCTAATATTAGGGATGATATTTGATTGACGCTCTTAATTTCCTCTCCCAGTGCTTGCAGTTGAACTACCAATGAATTAAATGATGTTGTTGTATTAGCTAAACTTCCAGCAGAGTTAGAAAATCTCTCCTCTATCTGGGTTAAATTATTAGTCGCTGCTAATAACTTCTCAGGAAATTGACTATTAGCAAAGATGTTCGCCGCATCTTTAAATATCTGAGATTTACCATTGAGTTGATGTATGGCAATGTCAAACTCATGAGCAGCAGCAGATATAGTACCTGCTGACTCTGTAAACTTTTCATAAACTTGTCTGGCCAAATCTGTCGCTTGCTGATTCCCTGCGATTATTTGTTCTGCGACCTTAGCCATAGAACTTTCCACCGCATCTCGCACAGTCACACCAAATTTAGTTAAAAACTCATCCTGCTGTTCTACCATCCTATTGACTATTTTATCAAGGCGAGTATCACCTTGAACTTCAGGCAGGTAAATATTATCTAGATAGTCTTCTAAGGAACTGATAACGTGATACTTAAGAGCGCTAGTATTAAATTTCCAGTTAACTATTGTTAGCGCCGCACTAAAGAATAATCCCGTCAAACTAGTGACAAAGGCAATACTCATCCCAGATAATGATTGTTGTATTTGACCTACTAAATCATTAATATTAGAAGCAGCAGTATTATTGAGGGTTTCACTCAGGGCAGATAAATTAATTGTGATGCCAAAAAAAGTACCCAGTAACCCAAAAGCTAAGAGCAAATTGGGGATAATGCGGCACAAATATTCTATTTGTTCAATAGAAAAACCTTTAAACTTTTCTTGACTATAAACTTGTTCGATTAATGCTGCTGTATTAACTTGATCTAACTGGCTGCTAGCTTTTTCAAATCTGCTTTCTAGTGTGGTGATTATTTTAGGTTGTACCCCTCGTGGAGCATGATTAATTAGTCTTTGTACTTTCTCCGCTACATCTTGCAAATACTTATACAAACTCCAACGCAGCCAGATAGTAAGTATGGATGGTATAACAATGACCACGAGGGTAGCCAAAATTAATTCCCCTGGTATTGATGTCATGATACTTCCCTGATTATCAAATGTGTGAGAGGATGCTTAGTAAACGAAATTAATTTAAGAATTGGTCTAAGATTCTTTGTTTTTGACGCTCGTAATCTTCTTGAGTAATCAGGCCATCCCCTAAAAGGTCTTGTAAATTCTTTAAGTCTAACCGCATTTGTGCCCCAGTATCGGTATATTGCACCGATTCACCATCTACTATCTCGCCCACAAGAGATCTTCTGCTATCTAAGCTTTGCGGTAAACTATTTTCTGGAGTTGGGGAATTAAATTTATCATTCATTTTTCTGCGGAACCTGAGAATAATTCCTTCTTTAGTTCCTTTTTGATTGTTAATTAATGCATTCCTGTAAGGATAGTTAGGATGTTCCTGTGGTAACTTGTCAACTTCATTGACAAAGCTGTTGAATTTGGGTAAATATTCACTTTTCCACAGTTCAGGTTGTCTTTCCATAACAGAAATTTCCTGATCTAAAATACCTTGCAAAGCTAATTTCATATCCTGACGGTTCGCCAGTTCCTCTAAAGCCTGTCCCCATTCTGAACTGAGAGCAGCTGTGGAGTAACAGTCGCGCAAACCATCATAATATGTAAACTCTAACTGCTGATTTTGCGGGTTGGTCTGCAATAGTTGTAGACCTAGACAGGGATAGAAAACATTTTCTAATTGTTCTATTGTCACTGCATCTGGTGGAATAATATCTGGGAAAACCACACGGTAATCATTATGTAGAGAAGCGCTCCGGGAATTCTGTTCCCTGAGGTAATAGTTACGCATTCTTTCCAGACTATTAATTAATCTCAGAGGAAACCCACCATACTCATTGACAAATAAAATTTCATCCTCAGTTTGCAAGGATTTTAAGACTGTTGGCGAAATCCCTAAATCTGTAGTCAGCAAAGATTTAAACTGTCTGACTTCTAATTCATCGGTATCTTTAAAGCCCACTAATTGACTAGTTTTACCAGGATCATCCCAAAAATATGGATCACTCAAACTCAGTGGTAATAGGGGTTTAGCTTCTTCCATAATTTGTGCTAAACGGGTTGAACGTGCTGTTGAGTAGTTTTGCATGAAGCGCTTAATTACGGATTTGACAATATTAGTACCCCGTGAAGCAAACATACTGTCAATTCTCAAATTCATCTCTGTTTGCAGCAGTTCTTGGGTGGTGCGTTCCTTCTCTAAGAAACTGGTCAAAGACTTTCCTCTACCACTTGGTTCTGTAATTTCTGAACTGATCAGGGCTAACTGGGAACGTAAGTCATCTACAGGTAACATAGTTTGGTGACAGCGTTCGATGTCTTCATCATCAAATATGGCTTCACCACTCATTTCATCAAAATTCAAATCCCGTAACTCTCTATCTTGTCTTTCGTAAATGTTTTTTAAGTCATTTAATAGGCTGTCAAAAGCACTAGTCTGACTAATTTTCTCCTGTACGTATGTTTGCAGTCTCTTGACAACTCGTAGTGCTTCCTGTCGTACAGTTAAGTCAAAGTTATGTTTGATAATTTTCTGAACTTGTTGCAAAGCTGTTTTAATTTCTGTTTGAAATTGTTGATTTTTATTATTAAATTTGGGGATGACAAATTTAGCCTCGATATCTGTAAGAACCTGGTCAGTTTCAGCCCAGACTCTATCTACGTCTTCAGGTGTTCTCATGTTCGCAAAATCATTGAGAGACGCTTGTATATCCCGTTGGTAATCGTTTAACTCATGTTGCAGTGCATCTAACCAATCACGGCTACTTTTGAGGGAAAAATTAGACTTATTGGGTGTAAGTAGCTGAGTGAGATAATCATGAATATCACCCTGGAGTTGTTTGGTTAAGTTAGGAGTTAATTCGATTAACTTGGTTAACCATTGTCCTCTAGTACTTTCAGTTTCTCCTGGTTGTACTTTACGGAATTGATCACGGAATTCTTTAGGTACTCTTTGACGTAAATTATTTCTGTCGTCCTTATGTTCACACTCATTGATTAACTTATTGATTTTATTTTTCCATGTGATAATGCTGTTGTTAAATGTGCTATTGTATTCTTCCACTCCCTCTGCTAGTTTAGTAATTAAACCATCCCTAGTAACCAGGTCATTATGCCAATGGCACTCTAGGAGAAATTGCTGTAGTAAATCCCGGGGATCTGGGCTTTGACTTTTACCATTCAACCAAAAATTCACCAGTTCTAACCCAACTTTGTTTAAGGAAATTTCGACTACGGCATCACGGCGAAAATAAATGGCGGATAATCCAAATGTGAGGTAACGCTGGGGATTAGGACGGGGGTGTTTATCCCAATCAATAATGTGTTGTAAAAAGTTATCTCTGTTACCTTTAATGATTGGTGCTAATTCACTACTAAAATCAAGGGAAATTTTATGAGCAATAACGTTGCATAATTTACCTTGGTTGAGGATTGTATATTCGCCGCTGGTTTGATGAGAAACTAAATAAGTATAATCAAAGGGTGAACGTTTTTCGCTCACATACACAGGATTTTGGATGTCATAACAAGCTTCAAATTTTGTCCCTGGACGGTTATAGTAGTCTAGTTCTTTGAGAGCAGCATAGGTATTAGCATTCATGCTGGGAGCATTGCCATACAGTTCCGGACTAATCACTAAATAACCGCAAAATCTAGCATGATCACCATAAAAATGTCTGAGACTGTAAGCGATATCCAAAAACATCCCGCTACCTGTACCACCGCACAGGGAACCCACTACAAAAATACTTAATCCCGGCTCTACTTTGAGACCGGATCTGAGTAAATAAGCCTCGTGTCCTCTGGTACGTTCTTCAGCGTTCTTGATAGCTAATTGTATTTTCTGGTGGTTGTGGAAAAAAGCCAATCTTCCTACTGGTCTAATCCCTTTAGCACCGTCTTCTACTGCTTTAATATTACGTAATAATTGGGGTGGGAACCATCTACCAATGTGGTCATAGGGTCCATAATCGTTGTATTCTGAACGCCTTTCTAACCCTTCAACAAAGGTAGTCACTTCTCTGGATGACATGGTAGCGGTGACTTTTTCTGATTGCTGAAAACTTAGATCAACACCATGATAAATACTACCGGTGCGAATACCACTGACTTGAGTGGCAGCTTTATCGGTGTCAATGTGGACAAAACTGACAATGGGGAGCTTTTTTAAATCCCCATATTTGTCTACTATTAAGCGCCGAATTCGCATTAAAACATCCCTACCAGTTCCACCTAATCCTATACAAACTGTGCGGTTAATTCCTTGATATTGTTGTTCATTGTTCGCTGCGTTCATAGAAATACTCCTCTATAGACTATTTTTTGATTTGGATATTCATTTCATAATCGCGTTGGCGATTATCTGGACAATTGAGCTTAAATTTAGACCCAGAGATGGGGGTACGGGAGGCAATTTCCCGTCCGTTATAATGAATCGGTGGTAAGTTTGAAGTTAAGGGGACTAAGTAGAGTTTCTCTCCCTGTCGTTCTAAGTAGGCTCGGACTTCTCCACCCGGACAGGGGATAGAGTCTGGATAAGTTCCGTCGTCTTGACCAATGGCGATTTTTTGCTTATTCTTTAACCGACATATTTGTTCTTCTTGTTCTGGAATTTCTATAGATAATTGCCAATTTTTCTGTGAGCGGTGTAGTTTATATCCCCAAGCGCATAAACTAGCGATGATTGAAAGTAAAATTAAACCTGGGAGCCATAACTGTTGCCTTAAATAGGGATTAACTAAACAAGTTTCTCGATTACCTGGTGCTGGTGTGCAAAATTCTTGAACTGTGGGATCAATATCAACAACAGTTAATGTATATGGTTGATTTTCCCCTGTGGTGATGGAGAGCGATCGCTTGTTCATGGGTAATATTTCCATCCAAGCTTGTCGCTCTTGACTTTCTGGAGAATTAGCAATTCTTAATGGACTATCAGCAGGGGTTTCTATCCATATGTCTGAGGTAATTCCCGGTTCTGTAAATAAGGGTGCATCAGTTAACCAAATAACAGATTGTGGCTTAATTACTTGTCTTCTTTGCAAGCGATGATGATTAATTTGAGCAATACCTTGATAAACCCTTAACTCAGCGCGCTGAATATCTGTACCGTAATACTTGCTATCAGATGTTAAGGGAATTTTTTCCAATAGTTGTGCAATATTTTCCTCACTTCTATCAATATACTTAATCGGTTCTCCCAAAGGATTAAGACTAGGTGTAGATTCTTCTAACACCACATCCCTAGCAAAAGGAACAATGTAGATATAGTCTCCCGGTTGAATGCTGTCTTGAACGATTTGACGCAACCGAATCCGAGCTTGATCATTTAAGCCAACGCTTTCTGTTAAATCAATAGCCAAGATTACATCTCGTCCACCACTGAGCCGAGAGACTAAATTTAATCCGAGTTGTTGTGTAGGAGTGAGTTTTTCTCCGGGGGAAATTCTTGTTAAAGTCACTGAGACAGCCACACCAATATAATGTAAGAATTATTGCACATCATGCAGGAAATCACGTCATCTTGAGACTGGCAGTAATTCTGCTATGTGTATTATAGTATATGCGTATATTTAGTTTTGCTCACGAGTAATCTTAAATTAACACTTTACCAGCCCTAAATAATTTATGAAATCTCACTTATGGAGTATTGACTTTTGTATTATAAAAGTGGTATATGGGTTAGATTTATTATTTCAAGAATCAAAAGTACAAAAAAAGACCCTGATTAGGGTCACTTCAAATCAGAGAAAATGGGGAATGTAAATTTTAACTATCGCATATCATAGCGCTGGCGATAGTAAGCCAAGATTTCCTCTAGGCGTTGCTGACTTTCTGAAGCTAAATGGGATGTCATAGAAATCTCTAAGCCAGCAATTTGACTTTGCTTGTAATCGAATTCGGAAGATGATTGGGGAATTAAACCCACTTGTACGCCTTCAATTTGACGCAAATGAGCCGCGATTTCGCGATAAACCGCTAGAGGTAAACCAGCAAATTCAATTTTTTTTTGAGTTTCCATCTTTAACAAGGTTCGACCGGAGTATGTGAGGATGCTGAATTAACAGGTTCTTTACCTACCATTCTCGGAACTTCAATACCATATTGTTCCAGATTAACGATGGGATTGGAACTTTCATGGATTTGAATATGATGAGCAAACCAGCCGAGAAAAAACCCATTTGCTTTCACATCAAGGGAAACAAATGGGTAAAGTCTTATAATTGAGTCAATAATTACGAATCATTCCGGGTAATTTAGGCGCGATTTGGTTCAACCCGTGCGTAAAATAGACCGCGAATCTTGACTTCTTTAGGTTCACCAGCACCTAAATCAGTATCAGATGGCTGTTCGCTCTCGAAAGTCCCAGCAATTTCACCAGTAATGTTATCTACTTTAGCTACCTGTAGGGAAATTGTGCCATCAAGAGTTTCAATCCGTTTGACATTAGCGCGGGTGAGTTCTTCATCATCAGCTTGGGCAGGAAGAGCCACGGCGTTATCATAGCCAGTGACGATACCACGACCTTTAGGATCTAGGAAAGAAGAACCACGGTAGGAAGGAACCTTGAAAGTACCTTCAAAGTCAGTAGAGGTATTGATACTGGTCAAACCAGCTTGTGTTTGAGCAACTAAATTTTTGATGGTAAACAGGAAAGGTACTGATTCACCACCGGGGAGTTTTACAGTGATGGCTTGAAAGTCCAAACCATCAGCTTCTACAAAGGTCAGGCTATTATCTGGGTTGACTTTTAGGTCACCTTGTACCTGGTCAATAGTAGAGGTGTATCTGGTCAACAATTTACCGGGTACATACTCTGCTACTTGCCGTTTATTAGCAGGTTCTTCTTTGACAAAGAAAGTTGTTGGTTCCAAACAAAGTTCTTTGATGATATAAGACTGGCTTGATTGAATGGGAATGGAACCACGGCTAGTTTCTGCTAGTTGGGGGCATTTATTAGCTAAACCAGTGCCACGAATTTGTTCGTAAGTTAGTAAATCCCTACTATTAGAAGCAGTGGGAGCATCACTGCAAGCGGTTAATAGCCCCAGGCATACAGCCAAGAATGCAACAATTAAAGCGCGATACCTCATGGTCAACCTCAATTTCAAAAATTAATATCTAAGTTGTAAAACTAATGCCTATGGCATTTTCGGTGTTGCCCAAATGGTTGTGTATTATAAAGTAGGAGTATACTACATAATATACAGCCCATTGCTTTATAGGGAAATTAGCCAGATCATACGATTTTTTTTAACTCAAGATCAAAGCTCTCTCATCTGATCAAAAAATACGCGATTGCATTTAGCGGACTGGGAGGCAGAGCTAGAGTTGATGACCGTCTTTTATAATAAACTATGGTGGACTGTAATCTGGAAAACTGGAGGCTCTATAAATTCCTCTGCCCCTGACCCCCATGTGTTAAGCCAAGCGGCGCTCCTCATCGCTGATTATCCTTTGCTCAGGAATGAAAGCTAAAAATCTTCGGTAAATTTGAGTAGGCCTCATTTAGACGGAGATAGTTCCATGAGTAACCACGAACGTTTTGAATCTAGGAAGTTATCTGAGAAATTGCAAGCCATCACCACAGCAGTGCTTGATGTAGCTAGCGTTTCTCAAGGAGATGCCATCGCTCTTTTGGGCTTGTTGCGTCATTTAGAACAGTTACATCGAGATATCCGGGATGGTGCTTTTCAACAGAGTTTGCCTGATAATCGCCAGAAGCTCTACTCTTTACTCAAAGACATTGAATCTGAAGGAGGCTGGCCTTACATTGAGCGCATGAGGCTGAAAACCTTTTTAGCCACTTTGCCCGGGGCTGCCATGGAGAATGATCGTGAACCGGAAAATAACGATGATTTGTTGGAGAGCGATCGCTCCTTGAGTTCGTGATCTGCAAAAGAGTAATCAGTTTTTTCAGATTTTAAAAAACTTCATTACTCTTCATAACTCTTAACTCATAGATATACTAAATACTATCAGAATCAGGCAGGTGGTCAAAATGTCAAGCTCCTTTGGTCATCACTAGCGGATGTTAGTGTTTGACCCCAAGGGAGAATGCACAGAGTTAAAACTAGGCAGGAGAAGTGCTAAAGGCGAAAATTTATCGGTATTTGCTGGGGGATTCCAAGCTTTGACTTTTCTGTGCCACAATCATTACCCATTGAAATTGAAAGTAACAGTATTGACGCTAAGGCTGTATCCCTTTATAAGTGTTATTAACAATCTCAAAATAATAACTGGTGATCGGAAATTGAAGGATCTGCGCTCCCCTAGCAACATATGTTCATATTCGAGAATATTTAGCCAGCAATGTACTAGGCATGATTAATTGACAAGCGGCTCCCAGATTTCATATCTGGCACAATATTGTGCATTAGTTTCATTTGTGGTGTTTGTAGTACATAGATAATCATAGCTATCAAGGGCCACAGAGGTTGAAGCTTAATACTGGCTTGAATATTGGTGTAGCGGATGTAAATGCAAAAATGGAGGCAAAAGATTCATAGATACTCACGGGTTAATTAAGGAAAAGAAACGATCTGATCGCAAGCACGAATTTTTACCGCAAATATAAAGAGGAAGGAATGCCAGGCACAGTATCAGGTTCCCGAAATGATTTATCCGAGCGCCGTCACCAAATACGTCGGCAGCATCGGGTAAAAATAATTCAGGCGATTTGGCGCACTGTAGTCATTAGTGGTTTAGCAGGTGGTTTGTTTTGGGTAGCAGTCCAACCCATATGGGTAGTCAAGGCTCAAGAGCAAATTATCGTGAAATCAGGTGAGCAATTACTCTCCCCAGAGGCAATTGAGTCATTACTAGAGATATCCTATCCTCAGTCTTTATGGCGAATTAAACCCCAAGCGATCGCCAACTCTTTGCAGGAAAAACCGACTATTGCACAAGCAACTGTGCGACGCCGTCTTTTTCCACCGGGACTGAATATCGAAATACAGCCAAGAGTACCCGTAGCGATCGCACTCCAACCGGTGGACAAGGTCACATCTCAAAGTCCAAGGGAAAACTCCCCTGCGGGCTTATTAGATGGTAATGGGGTTTTGATGCCCTTAGAAAAATACAAGTTATTCCATCCCCAGATCAAACTTCCGAGTCTCAAAGTTATTGGTTCCCCAGAACAGTATGGCTCCTATTGGAGTCAAGTTTATCCACTATTAACTCAAAGTCCCGTGAAAATAATGGAGGTTGATTGGCAAGATCCCAACAATATAATTTTGAAAACCCAGCTACTAGGAGATGTACACATTGGTGCTTTCAGTCCTGAGTTAACCAGAAAAGTCAAAATACTCGCCCAAATGCGATATTTATCTGCAAAAATGGATTTTAGTCAAATCAAGTACATTGATTTGAGAAATCCCGCATCTCCATTAGTACATATGAACCAAATCGATCCCAAAGAGCACCCCCAAAATCCCTAGAAATATTTCCTAATCTCAAGTATGAACCAGAAAAAGTAGAGGTGATTATGCCCTAAATCAGCAATATAACCGTAAAGATAATAAATATTCACTAGAAGTTATACAGAGAAATTTTCAGGAAATTTGGGTATAGTTCTCTAGAATTAGCTGTCCTATATGTCCTATAGCCTTAGCCAATGGGTCATTAGCCTCTTCCCAGAGCCAGAGAAGGCAATTACAATTTTGTTAATGTTGGGAATCGCCATCACAATCAAGAACAGCGCCATATATTTTGGCAGTGTCAACCGATAGGTGACTCTTAGGTGAGAAATATTATTTTTCTAGCCAAGGGCTGCCTAGACACGAAGGTTTTGAGGAAAAATACCTGAAAAAGTTGTTTATCTACCACTCTGAATTCAATGCTTGATAATAACCAATATCTGATATATAAAAAAGCCCAATCTTTGGGACAGCCGGGATTTCCCCTAGCAGTTAATTCCAACAAACCTTTTAATAACTCTGGGCTGAACTTTGGGCAAAACTATGATGGTAAAAAGATGTCTATGGAAGAAAGCCGCATTGGGGAGATTGTTCCGGGTCGGGTGGCCAATATCAAAGTGATTGGTGTTGGTGGTGGTGGTGGAAATGCGGTTAACCGCATGATTGAATCTGATGTCGCAGGAGTAGAGTTTTGGTCAATCAATACTGACGCCCAGGCTTTGACCTTGGCGGGTGCGCCCAGTCGATTGCAAATTGGGCAAAAGCTCACACGAGGTTTAGGCGCCGGTGGTAATCCTGCTATTGGTCAAAAAGCAGCTGAAGAATCAAGAGACGAGATTGCTACAGCGTTAGAAGGTGCTGACCTAGTATTTATCACTGCTGGTATGGGAGGGGGTACGGGTACAGGTGCAGCCCCAATTGTGGCGGAGGTAGCCAAAGAAATGGGGGCTTTAACCGTGGGGGTGGTCACACGTCCATTTGTTTTTGAAGGTCGTCGCCGCACCAGCCAAGCTGAACAAGGCATTGAAGGGCTAAAAAGTAGAGTAGATACTTTGATTATTATCCCCAATAATAAGTTGCTCGAAGTCATACCAGAACAAACGCCAGTACAAGAAGCATTTCGCTATGCGGATGATGTCCTGCGTCAAGGGGTACAGGGGATTTCCGATATTATTACCATCCCCGGCTTGGTAAACGTTGACTTTGCCGATGTTAGAGCCGTCATGGCAGACGCGGGATCCGCATTGATGGGGATAGGTGTGAGTTCTGGTAAATCAAGAGCCAGAGAAGCAGCAGTCGCGGCTATTTCTTCGCCTTTATTAGAATGTTCTATTGAAGGAGCTAGAGGGGTTGTATTTAATATTACAGGTGGCAGTGATCTCACCTTACATGAGGTGAATGCGGCCGCCGAAGCAATATATGAAGTAGTTGATCCCAATGCCAATATTATTTTTGGCGCGGTGATTGATGACAGGCTCCAGGGGGAGGTGAGAATTACTGTAATTGCTACTGGGTTTACCGGTGAAGTACAAGCTGCACAAAGCCAAAACGTGGTTAATGCCAGAGCAACAGCTACTCCAAAACGTCCCACACCGCAGCAACCTGCAGTTAATCCCCCCACACCGAACCATAAAGAAAAACCCCCCGAACTGAATATTCCCGACTTTCTCCGCAATCGGCGTAAACCACCAGGAAGTTAGGCAAGGGGCGAGAAAGACCAGGAAAAAAGTAAAGTATTTTTGGCTCAGGCAATGGCTTGTGTCTAAACAATATTTTTACACAGTAGTAGTGTTACCCAGATAACACATTAAGTGCAGCAACACTTAAAAGTCATATTTATCCTATAGCAGGAGTTAATAGAACTGCTTTCAAAAACTTATGCAATTAGCTGGCAGCAACTGAAAATTTATGGTTGGCGAGGTCTTGGGGGATGGGGCTAAACCCCTACCTACAAGGTAGGGGTGTTAACTTTTGGCTACAATCTACCTGAATAGAGGAATAACATCCTGATTGTCCACATCGGGAAGTAAAGCCTTGGCTAGGGGATTACTGATGTGGTTTTTCAGTTTTGAGCGCCTCCTCAACCCATGAAATCACCTGCTCACCCAAGCTAGTGTCATCTAGTCGGTCAATTTCACGAATTCCGGTAGGACTGGTGACATTAACTTCAGTTAAATAACCACCGATGACATCAATACCCACAAAAGTTAAGCCATCTTGACGTAAGGTGGCGGCTATTTCCCTACAGATTTCATGCTCTCTGGCGGTGATTGTAGTTGGAGCAACAGTACCACCAGCTGCCATATTATTACGAAAATCACTACCGCTAGAAAGGCGATTGAGGGCACCAATTGGTTCTCCATTCAGCAGGATAATTCGCTTATCCCCTTCCTTAGCTTTTGGTAAATAAGTTTGCACCATCACTGGTAATCGACCACGCAGTGTACTGAGTTCAACAATGGAATTGAAATTGCGATCGCCTGATTGTAAAAATAAAATTCCTTCCCCGGCTTTATTACCCAGTGGTTTAATAATTGCTGCGCCCTTAGCCTCAACAAATTTCCGGATCAACTCTTTGTCAGCACTGACAATAGTTTCTGGAATAGCGTTAGTAAATTGGAGAGCATACATTTTTTCATTCGCCCCGCGGATACCACTAGGACGATTAATCACCAAAGTTTTGTCTTGGTCGATATAGTCCAGAACATAAGTAGCGTAGAGGTAGGAATCATTCACAGGTGGGTCTGTCCGCATGAACACAGCATCCATTCTATCTAGGGAGGTAAAACAGCTATCGCTCAACCTGTACCAAGGATTTACCGCCCTCCAGCTTCCCTCCACTAACTGGATTGGAACCAGTTCCACCTGCTGTAACATCGCCCAAGCTGTGCTATCTACCACACTCAGTAGATTCGCCTGAGTTACCCAAATTTCATGTCCTAATATTTGTGCTGCTTCCATCAGAGCAATGCTGGTATCATGACAGGGGTCAAGCTGATGGATGGGGTCAATAATAAAAGCCAGTTTCAATTCTTTGCCTCAATCACCGGGACTTATTATGAACTACCGCTCTGTTAAACCTAACCAAGGCTACCTAAATCTAGACTTAACTGGACGTTGGTAGTTTTGGTGTTAACTTCCTGCTTCATCGCGGTCTTAGAATGACTTCTAAGAGGTTTACCCACTCCACAGGTAATCTCGGTAGTAGCTGCTATATAAAACCTAGACAAAACTAGACTTGACTTTCTACTTCAATGGGAGCATGGGAGCAGTTATCCCTGGTGTAGACTTTCACGCCTTAGCCAGACGCGATAAATTAATTGCAGCGTTCAGATCCCTATCTATCTCAAAACTGCAGTTCTCGCAATGATAAATTCTTTCGGACAAAGAAAGAATTTCTTTTTTATGTCCACAGTGAGAACAAGTTTTACTTGATGGATAAAATCTATCAGCAACTATAATTTCACATCCAAATTTTTTAGCTTTATACTCTAGCTGACGCTTCAACTCATAAAACCCACAATCAGCTATTGCTTGGGCTAATTTATGATTAGACAACATTCCTGAAACATTTAAATCTTCTCTTACTATCTTCGCGTGGTTTTTGCATAAGTAAGTAGTAAGTTTATGAAGAGTATCTTTTCTCATGTTTGCTATTCTTGTATGATGTCTAGCTAGTTGAATTTTAGCTTTATGCTTATTATTTGAACCTTGAGCTTTTCTGCAATAAACCTTAGATAATCTTTGCAGTTTAGCTAAGTTATGCTTGTAGTGCTTAGGATGAGGAAATATAACACCAGTGCTTAGTGTAGCTAATTCCTTGACTCCTAAATCAACACCAACAAGGGCATGATCTTTAATAGTTGGCAAGTATTCTTTTTCATAAGAAAATGCTATATACCAACTATCAGCAGTCCTAGAAATAGTAATACTTTTGCAGGTGGTATGAGGTAATCCTTCATGATTTTTTACCCATCCAATTGTCGGTAGTTTTATTGATGTGCCACCCACAGGAATTGGTTTAGCACCTGCATCAATTGTAAAACTATCATTTTGACCTTTCTTTTTGAAGTTAGGATATTGAGACTGTCCTTGAAAAAATCTCTGGAAAGCTTCTCCTAAGCTATCAAAAGCATATTGAGTGATTTTTTGACAAATACCTTTTTCTTTAATCCATGTCAACTCAGGTTTTACGTGATTATTAAAAAATTTCTTGAGGATATATTTGTTTGGCTTTAATCCATCTTTGTACAAATATTGCCAAGTTGCTAAACCCCAATTAAAGGTAAACCTTGCTATACCAGCGTGTTTAGCCATTAATATTTCTTGGGTTTTATTTAACTTGAGTTTTGTTTTGATGGATAAAAGCATTGCTCGACATCAACACTGTATTTCTTTGCTGTCTAAGTCTGACATATCTTGTAGGGGTGTGTCGATAGCATTCTTAAGGCTATCCTTGATTTCTTTGGAGTAATTCCTCAACCCTTATAACCGGTAAGAAAAGCAGTGAATAATTGCCATTAAATCCTCTACTAATTCTTGCTGAGGCGATAAAGATTCCTGGTTTGCAACTATGATTTGACATCCCACAGAACTTGCTAATTCCATAATAAAGTCTTTTTCAGGCTCATGAAGTACACACCAATTCCCTATTCCCTGTTCCCTGTTCCCTGTTCCCTATGTCTTGGAAATCTGGTAACCAGTTCTGTTGTTCAAAATAAGATACCGATTTACTAAACCTTTTATAAGAAGTAATTCGATTAGATACTGCGCCGTTATAGAGGTCTTTATGTAGCTTTCGGTGATAGTGCACCAATTGCACTCACTTTCTTTGTAGGATATAGGTTGAAAGTTGCCCTACCTAACGCCATCAGTGATCACCTCCTTTCCAGTTGCCTAACTCATATTATACTAACATTGCAAGATTCAGTCAAAACTTGATATTGCCAAAAATTTAACTGTTCTCAAAACTCTTTCACCTGTGGTAAAAAAACGCTTTAAGGACGTTTCGTTTTTGGCTCCCTTGCATCCCCAGGCTATACAGCCGCGGAGAATTACGCGAATCTGGTTAAAAATCCTGGTCATCAACAAAAAACTCGGCATCATCATCAAGGGACTGACTCCGCCGAGAATTTGCCATACTCCAAAGTGGCTGTAGTAATGCCATTCCCAATAAACCTGTACCAGCAGTGAATGCCATTAATAAACCTAATGGGATTTGAATCGATTGAAATGTTAAGAATTTTAAAGATACAGGTGTGGCATTTTGGACTGAGATAATAGCGCTCGCCGCTACCCAAATAGCCACTATTAAAGATATCAAAATCGGAATTAAATTTTTCATAAGAATATCGCGGTAAGCGAGAAACTAAGTGGCTTTAGCCCTGAGAGGTAAGCGAATCGGTGGTTAAAACCACCTTGGTATTTTTAGTTTTTGGCGTGATGCGGGTCTTTAATATATCGTTTGATGACCTCACTACTAACATTACCAGCAGTGCTAACAAAATAACTGTTAGTCCACAAGGTAGGTAGTTTTTTCAATTCTGGGAATTCTTTTCTTAAATAGTTGCTACTACGACCTTTAAAAGCTTTAACGATTATTTGATTATGCAAGAGTTAAAGAATTTACAATTCTGCCTAAAAATGGGGCATTTTACCTGGAATTATCTTATGAAATGGAGAGGAATAAACAGGATTTAGATATTAATCAAGCTTTATCGATTTACCTTGGTACTGCTAACAATCTAGTAGCGTGTGTTGATACTTTAGGAAATTCCTTATTGATTGATGCTCGCTCAATGAAGGCAGTGAATCAGTTGTGGAATCAGAATTAGTTTAATTGTCACTGAAGAATCTTACACGTCAAAACCCAGCTACTTAGATGGAGACTCCCTACCCAAATACTAAAGAAACTTACCTTGGTAAGTTTCTTTAGGGGGTCAGGTGTTAAACAGCTACTGGTTCTAATTTAGCGATGGCACTTTCCATCTGTTGAGCGACCTTGGTAAGTTTCTCAGAGGAGTTGGTTTCCAGATAAACACGTACCAGAGGTTCTGTACCGGAGGGTCGCAACAACACCCAACTACCTTCTTCTAAGTACAGCTTAATCCCGTCTTTGCGTCCAACTTCTTTAACTTTAATTCCCGCCACCTCACAAGGGGGATTTTGAGTAAAGGAGTCAATCACAGCGGTTTTGTGTGCCTCCGTCAGGTGTAAGTCAAGACGGTCATTGTAAAGCGGTCCATCAGCCTCTGCGATCGCTTCTTTAACCAACTGACTCAGGGGTTTACCTTCATAGGCGATGGCTTCGGCAACTAGCATATCAGCTAAAATACCGTCTTTTTCGGGAATATGCCCCAGTATACTTAAGCCACCTGATTCTTCACCTCCAATCAGTACGGTAGTTTCCCGCATTTTTTCACCAATGTATTTAAAGCCTACAGCTGTTTCATAAATTGGCAGCCCATATTTAGCGGCAAAATTGTCTAGGAGGTGAGTCGTGGCTACAGTCCTGACGATCGCACCAGTTTTACCTTTATTTTTGATTAAATGACGTGCTAGTAATAACAGCACAGTATTGGGGGTGAGAACATTTCCTTGTTCATCGACAATACCAAAGCGATCGCTGTCACCATCTGTAGCCAGTCCCAAATCAGCTTGATCGGCACGTACGGACTCCACCAACCCGACTAGTTGTTCACCTTTGGGCTCTGGCATTCCGCCGCCAAATAGGACATCACGATTAGTGTGGAAGCTTTCTAACTGACAGTGACACTGTTGCAAAACTTCATCCAAATAGCCGCGAGAAGTAGAATAAAGCGCATCGTACTTCACCTTTAAATTCGCACTTTTAATCCGTTCTATATCCAGTAAAGTGTAGATAAACTTGAGATACTCGGGTTTGGGGTCAAAAATGGAAATTTTACCCACAGGACTACTGCCAGGCAGGGCATCAGATGCGCTGTCAATATTAGCCACAATTGTATCAGTAATTTCTGGTGTGGCTGGTCCTGCATAATCAGGGATATATTTAATTCCACAGTAAGGCGCTGGATTATGGCTAGCAGTAAACATCAGAGCACCCGCCGAATTCAAAAGCCGCGCGTTGTAGGCAATTACTGGTGTGGGGCAGTCCCGATCAGTAATTTTCACCGTCCAACCCAAGTCTGCCAAAACCTCAGCAGATGTTTGGGCGAACTGGTCAGCCAAAAATCTAGTATCGTAGGCAATTAGAACCGGTCTATCTTTTGAGTAAGCTGTTTCGAGGTAACTTGCGATCGCCCTGGTGACTTTCCGCACATTTGGGAAAGTAAAATCATCAGCGATGATTCCTCTCCAACCGTCAGTACCAAATTTTATTTGACTGGAATTGCTACTAGCGCTCATTTTTACCACTTTCTCCCTGATAACTTTAATCCTATAGGAAGCTTCCCGCAAAGCGTGCCTAGCCGCAAGTGTCCCCCAATGTATTTTTTCTCACTGATGATTGAGCAACGTCATTTTCTAATCGACCTTTTGCCAGTTATCACCTTTAGTCTTGATTTGCCCGATCAACAGGACAAGAACCTTGGTACTACCAGATGAGAAGGGGGTTGATTAAAGCACGCCAACATAAAGCACAAATCAAAACGCTGTTAGTCTCCGAAATCAAGTCAGATTAATTTCGGACTGTTGCGTCTTAGGGATTCCAATGTATTTTACAAACTAAGCAAAGGATTTATCATGACTGCGATTAAAATCCCTAGCGACCTACATCCCCAGGCTGAGAAAACCCACCGAACCCTGGTTGCGTTTATGGCTAACGCCACGCGATCGCGATCTGTAAAGCTACTGCACCGCAGCGAATTGGTATCCCCGCCGAAAAAAGCGTTGATGAATTCCATCATAATTGACATTTGTTGACCAGATCCAACGGTGTCGAACAAGCTGCACAACTCTTAAACTTAAGCAACTCCACTCAACCATTACAACAAGATAGCGCCAGCGCGGCGGCCAGCAGATCGCCTGCGACAAGTTACACAAAAATATCACGATAGTCCATTACTTTTAGATCACCAATCACCAATGGCTAATCGCTAAATGGCGGTAATTCTTTAACAATTGTAAAGCGAATGTGATTAATGGCCAAGTCGCCTATGGGAATGTCTTCTTTGGTCAGCCGAACACCTTGACTACTCAAGGTTTCAAAGGGTATACCTTTGCCAATTTCAATGTGATACCAGGATAAACCCATAAAAAAGCGTGTCGGGTAGGGGCCATTGTTACCTAAATCATCAGGATTAGATTCCATTGGTAACCAACCACAACCGGGGATGTAGAATTCTAACCAAACATGGTTAAAGTCCGGTTGTAAAGGAACTCCTTGGTGTTCGCTGTGGGGCGGACATTTATATCTACCGACTGTGCGACAGGGGATACCATTCAAACGGCACAAAGCCAGTAAAACACCTACATACTCGCCACAGGAACCAACACCCCGTTCTAAGACTAAATCAGGGGTGTCAATATAAGGTTTAATGCCGTAGGACAACTGATCGTATACGTAGTTACGGATATTATACATTTTCCGCAGAAGATTAGTTTCCGATCCAATAGCTTCACGGGCAGCACGTCTGACAATGGGTGTATCCATTGCCAAATCATCATCATCCACTAAGTAGCTTTTTTCATCTTCTGGTGATCCTATGCCTAACGCCACGCTATCGCTATGGGGAATATCTTCTACATCGCTGGGGGTGATGCGATATTTAATACTTCGTACTTCCAACAATGCTTTCCAACCGAATATATGCCTTTCCCCTGGTGTCAGGGCATCAAATTTAAATACTGCTACACGTTGGCCATCTATTATTTCCTCCGTAAAAGGGATACCAATAGGTTCAACGTATTGCAACTTTTGACGTTCAGTGTTTGAGGGTAGGGCAATACGCCATTCTACATCGGGCAAATATACCTCTTCTAAGGGAGCAATTTCCTCGGCGTAGGACATTTCAATCAGATAGCCATTGGAAAGAGCGTAGTGTTTATCTGCCTGGTGATGGTAATGTAAGGGGTGAATAAAAGTGCGATCGCGGTATGTGAGTTCATGACAAGGATCAGCATTAGGGTTATCCCGGATATAAGGTTCTTCTGAGGCATAGGCCACAAAAAGAGTTTCTTTACCTGTCTGTTGATGAGTATGAATGGCAATCCCCGTGGGAGATTCAAATGGTGTTAACACGCTGAATTGAACTTCTCCAGTGGCTCTGTCCATAGCATAGACTGTTTGCTCCGTGCGATCGCAAACCCAAAGGGTATCACAGTTGACTGCCAAATTTTCCACCCCCACACCCGGTGCATAAAACCGAGTAATTTCCTTGCGCGTATTGCGGTCAAAAATCAGAATAGATCCGAGTTTTTGGCAACTAACGTAAACTGTTGATTCCCAAACAGCAACGCCATCAGCACCATAAGGTAGGGTGACAAAATGCTCTAGACCCAAAGATGAGAGTTTGGACAGATAAACACTGTTTTCCCGCGTTACCCACAGGGAGTCTGACCATACTGCTAGTCCTGCAACATCGCGAAATTCCCTGACTTGGTGGGGATTGCGGATTTTGCTGTTATCAGATGTGGGGTCAATCTCCAGTAGATGCCCTTTAATAGTATCAATGGCAATCAGTGTATCTTGGATGAAAGCAATGCCACAAAGAGTGGCTGCTGTTAAAGGTCGAATTGTTCTGTGACCAAACATTGGGCTGGTAATCAAACTAGGAAGTGCAAAACTCATATTAAGCCAAAATTAAATTCACCGTTTAGCACACCCAGAATTAATTTTGGCATATTTTTGATCACCAAAATCCTGGCTTTTAGAGAGAATTCACTACACTTATATGTCATTAATATTACATTTATTGTATAAATACATAGCTGATGATTCCAAATAAACTAGTAACCTGTGTTTGAGTTTCAGATCCCGGACTTGTTTCATAAACTCCAGAGTCTTGAGCACCTACACTAGAAGTCCGGGATCTGCACAGAATTACATCTATAGCAACAGACAGGGCGGTTAGAAAAGGACAAAATTACCAAACCATGTCCTTGTACATCTGTTTAATCGTTTAGCGCTAGAGCAGGTGACTAGCTACGTATGCCCTGGTAGGTCTTTAACTCTTACCTCTAACGTAGTACCTTTTGGGTACTGAGTCTGGTCAGATTAGGTATCTTTCAAGCCCCGACCTAAAGGGCTGGGGTTTCTGAACTTTAGTTGATGCTAGAAAGGTCATCTTTAAATTATGATCTAACTTTGTAACCATTTCGGTGTGACATACACAATGTCTGGTAAATCTGAGTCCCAAGGTCTTGGTGTTTGGCATAGTTGGGAAGTTGATCAAGCCATCAACCTGCTTAATACTAACGCAGACAGTGGCTTAAAAGCCGAGGAAGTGCCACAACGTCAGCAAAAATACGGTGAGAACGAACTAAAAGAAAATAATGGTCGCAGTTCCTGGGAGATACTGCTAGATCAGTTCAAAAATATTATGTTATTGATGCTGATTGCAGTAGCCGTAATTTCCGCATTTTTGGACTTCATGGCTTGGCAAGTCGGAGAAATTGCTCCCGGTGAAGTGCCATTCAAAGATCCCATCGCGATTATGGCAATTGTAGTTCTCAATGGCATACTTGGCTATGTCCAAGAAACCCGCGCAGAAAAAGCCCTAGCCGCCTTGAAAAAACTCAGTTCTCCGAACGTGCGAGTTATCCGTAGTGGCAAATACATAGAAATACCCGGCAAGCAACTAGTCCCAGGGGATGTGATGCTGTTAGAAGCCGGAATGCAGATAGCCGCTGATGGACGCTTAATCGAACAGTCTAATTTACAAGTGCGGGAATCAGCGCTTACAGGTGAAGCAGAGGCGGTGAGTAAGCAAGCTAATTTAATATTACCGGAAGAAACATCATTAGGCGATCGCATCAACTTAGTCTTTCAAGGAACTGAAGTCGTCCAAGGACGCGGCAAAGTCCTGGTAACTAACACAGGTATGGAAACCGAACTGGGTAAAATTGCCGCCATGTTGCAGTCCGTCGATAATGAACCGACACCTCTACAGCAGCGCATGACCCAGCTAGGTAACGTCCTAGTTACAGGTTCCCTCGTTCTCGTCGGCATAGTAGTAGTAGGCGGTATTATTCAAGCCAGAGGATTGGCAAACATTCGAGAACTCTTAGAAATTTCCTTGAGTATGGCAGTCGCCGTAGTTCCAGAAGGTTTACCCGCCGTGATCACCGTCACCTTAGCCCTGGGAACACAGCGTATGGTACGCCATCATGCCTTGATTCGCAAGCTACCAGCCGTAGAAACATTGGGTTCTGTAACTACAATATGTTCCGATAAAACTGGCACATTGACCCAAAATAAAATGGTAGTCCAGTCAATTTATGCCAATGAAAATATATTTCGGGTCACAGGAGAAGGCTATACACCCATAGGGGAATTTCAGTTAGATAATCAAACTATTCTTGTCGAAGATTATCCCGAAATTTCCGCTCTCATGGTCGCTTGTGCTATTTGTAATGATGCTGTGCTGCAAAAAGAAAAAGGTGAATGGGCAATTTTAGGAGACCCCACCGAAGGAGCATTAGTAACAGTAGCCGGAAAAGCTGGTATTGAGAAAGATCAGTGGTACAGCAAATTACCCCGCGTCAGTGAGTTTCCTTTTGACTCAGAACGCAAGCGCATGAGTGTAATTTGTCAGGTTGAAGTAGAGACATCCCCCCCTGTAGAAACGTCCCGGCAGAACGTCTCTACTATTGACGGGGTAATGACCAACTTAATAGCGTCTCAACCTTACTTAATGTTTACCAAAGGTTCACCGGAGTTAACCTTAGCACGGTGTACTGAGATTATTTTGGGTAACAATTGTCTGCCATTGACAGATAATCAACGCGCTGAAATATTGGCAGAAAATGACCGGATGGCAAGCCAAGGTTTACGAGTCCTAGGTTTCGCTTACAAACCCCTGCTACAAGTCCCAGAAGGGGAAGGGGAAAAATGTGAGGTAAACTTGGTTTGGTTAGGCTTAGTCGGGATGCTAGATGCCCCACGTCCAGAAGTTAGAGCAGCAGTGCAAGAGTGTCGCCATGCTGGAATTCGTCCCATGATGATTACAGGAGACCACCAACTCACAGCACGGGCGATCGCCATTGATTTGGGAATAGCTCAAATAGGTGATACAGTGCTGACAGGTCAACAATTGCAACACATGACCGACCAGGAGTTAGAGCAACAAGTTGACATAGTAAACATCTACGCCAGAGTAGCCCCAGAACACAAACTGCGAATAGTGCAAGCTCTTCAACGTCGGGGTAAATTTGTCGCCATGACGGGCGATGGTGTCAACGATGCCCCCGCCCTCAAACAAGCTGATATTGGCATAGCCATGGGCATTACTGGTACTGACGTCAGTAAAGAAGCCAGTGACATGGTACTACTAGATGACAACTTTACCACCATTGTTGCAGCCACCAAGGAAGGAAGAGTAGTTTACACCAATATCCGCCGTTTTATTAAGTATATTCTTGGTAGTAACGTGGGGGAAGTTCTCACCATTGCCTCAGCCCCACTGCTAGGGCTAGGCGGCGTTCCCCTGACACCATTACAAATTCTCTGGATGAATTTGGTTACAGACGGTTTACCAGCATTAGCGTTAGCTGTAGAACCCGCAGAAGCAGATGTGATGAAACGTCCGCCTTTTAGTCCCCGGGAAAGTATTTTTGCTAGGGGGTTAGGTTCTTATATCATTCGGACGGGAATTATTTTTGCTGTGATTACCATTATTTTGATGCTATGGGCATACAATCACTGCCAAACACAGGTTCAGGGGCTTGACCCAGAACGATGGCAGACAATGGTATTTACTTCCTTGTGTATAGCACAGATGGGTCATGCGATCGCCATTCGTTCTCATAACAAATTAACCATAGAGATGAACCCCTTCTCTAATATGTTTGTCCTGGGGGCTGTAGTTTTGACAACCATATTACAGATCATACTCATTTACTTCCCACCCCTGCGCGCTTTCTTTGGTACTCATTGGCTACCTCCCACAGAGTTGGCTATTTGTTTCGGTTTCAGTGCTTTGATGTTTGTCTGGATTGAACTCGAAAAGCTTTTCTTGCGCCTGAAAGGTAGAAGCAGTTTTGACCGGTGACCAAATTCATGGGGTCTTTTATCCGGGCTCCTAGCCAAGCGCGTGAATGACCAATCACCAATGACTAATGACCATGATTTATGTACCTCAAAAACCTACACCTGAGACAATTTCGTAATTACCAAGACCAAAAAGTTGAGTTCACCGCTCCTAAAACCATTTTGGTCGGTAATAATGCTCAGGGAAAATCTAACTTGTTAGAAGCGGTGGAATTACTGGCGACATTGCGATCGCATCGCATGGGGCGGGTGACGGATTTCATTCAAGCAGGAAAGGAAATAGCTCAAATTAATGCCACCCTAGAGGGAGAAAATAGTACCAGTGATTTGGCGTTGACTCTGCGCAGGAATGGTCGCCGCAGCGTTGCGATTAATGGTGAGTCTGTACGCCGACAAATGGATTTTTTGGGTGTACTTAATGCTGTGCAGTTTTCTAGCTTGGATTTAGACTTGGTACGGGGTGCTCCTGATGGTCGTCGAAACTGGCTAGATACACTGTTAATTCAACTCGAACCGGTCTATGCTGACATTTTGCAGCAATACAACCAAGTATTACGCCAACGCAACGCTTTTCTAAAAACAGTAGAGACGTCCCGGCGGAACGTCTCTATCAACTCAGCAGCCCCTAGTAGAGATGGGATTAATCCCATCTCTACATTAGCTATATGGGATGCTCAGTTAGTTACCACTGGAACCAAGGTAATTAGAAGACGCCATCGTGCTATTCAAAGACTAGCTCCCATTGCTGCTGCTTGGCACGCTAGTATTAGTAGTAGTACAGAAATTCTGCAAATTAATTATGTGCCTAGTGTACCCTTTGACTCCACCCATCCAGAAGATATCAGTCCAGCCTTTTTAACCAAAATTCAACAACGAACTGCTGCGGAACTGTACCGAGGTACCACCCTTGTCGGACCTCATCGCGACGAAGTAGAATTAATGATTAATCAAACACCAGCCCGTCTGTACGGTTCCCAAGGGCAACAACGAACTTTAGTACTAGCTCTCAAATTAGCAGAATTACAATTGATTTCAGAAGTAGTCCAAGCACCGCCCCTGCTATTACTGGATGATGTTCTGGCTGAATTAGACCCATTTCGCCAAGATCAATTACTCAATGCCATTCAAGACCGGTTTCAAACTCTAATTACTACCACTCACCTCAGTTCTTTCGATGCTCAGTGGTTGAATTCCTCCCAAATTCTGCTTGTGAAGTCGGGAGCGATTGAAGAACGATATAGCAGCAATGACTAACGACCAATGAGTAATAATAAATTGAGTGGATAAACTCTACTGGCTGGATCAAATTCAACTGCAAGACCGCCGTCAGGTAGGAGACAAAGCATTCTACCTGAGCAAGATTATGCAGCGTGGTTACCCGGTGATACCTGGTTTTGTAGTTTCAGCAGAAGTTTTGCGAGAATTTCTGGCAACTCTCAATAGTAAGTCGGCTTTAGTAGCAGATTTACCTTATTCCTCTTTGCACCTAGATGTAGCTAATTGGCGACAACTTCAGGTGTTAGCTGGTCGCTTGCGTCGGGAAATTATCACCGGAACCGTACCACCACAGTGGGTAAACCAAATTTACCAGCAGTCCAGAGAATGGGATACCAGTTATGTGATTTTGCGTCCCAGCTTGGCTCTATCGGGTATGATGCCAGAGATGGGAAATCCCTCTGGGTTGTTGGATGCAGTTTTTTGCCGGTGTGATGAGGAAAAGATAGCTTCGGCATTGAAACGTACCTGGAGCCAGTTATTTCGGGCTAGGAGTCTACTGTATTGGCGGCGAATGGGGGTTAACCTGCAAAAAATTAATTTAGCGGTGTTGGTGCAACCAGTAGAAAATGCTATTGCTAGTGGTCTTCTGTATGCCCATTCTACTACCACGCCACTGAAGGTATCAGAGTGGACAATAGAAGCGACTAAGGGATTAGGAATAGCAATTTGTCAAGGCGATGTACTACCGGATGTCTACTATGTCCAACTGGAAACAGGGCTGGTACTAGAGAGACATCTAGGCCATAAAATAGTGGCTTATGGCTTCCCCCATGAGCTATGGCTACGCCACGCTAGCTATCAGCCAAGTGGTTTTGATGATACTAGTACTCTGGATTCATCCCAGTTAGTCCTCACGGCAGATCATAGTCATATAGTGACTTATATACTTAGTCAGCAGGAACAAAAGCAATTCGCTTTATCAGAAGAACATCTGCAACAAGTGATGACTCTGGGACATCAACTTGTGAGTGAAATAGGAAACAACTTTAGCATTAAATGGACTATCTCAGCAGACACGGCAAAACCTAATCTCTACTTGACTCAAGTTAGTTACCCTACTAAGTCTACAGTTCCATGGCTAACCCCACGCGATCGCTATCAGATAGGAATGGCTACGCCACGCAAGCTCATAAAACCCACTGCCACGCAATCGCTATCCCAAAGAATCCTTACCTCTTTGAAAGCCAACCAACCCACGCCGGCTATGATTACAGGTATCCCAGCATCAGGGGGACGTGTGAAAGCAACTGCTGTTGTAATTACCGATGCTGACAATAAACCAAGACACATAGATAAAGGAGTAATTTTAGTAGTACCAACGATTACGCCTGATTGGTTGCCTTTATTACAAAATATTTCCGGTCTGATCACTGAGAAAGGGGGATTAACTAGTCATGGGGCAATTCTGGCGCGAGAACTGCGTATCCCCGCCGTGGTTAATGCGGTGGATGCCACAGTTTTGATTAAACACGGTGAGGGGCTGCTTGTGGATGGTGATCAGGGCGAAATTTATCCCCATGGCTACGCCACGCAAGGTATCAGAGGCGATAAAACACCAGCACAAGAGAGTCAAGAACTAAATCCCGCCACCATCCCGCCATCTCCCCAGTTTCAGATCCCGGAGTTGTTTCATAAACTCCAGACTCTTGATCATCTACAGAGAAGTCCGGGTTCTCCCCTTCCTCCTAGTGTTCCTGATTGTCCAATGATTTCTACCCAGTTGTTACTTAACTTGAGTCAGCCGATATTAATTCAGTCTGCTCAAAGTTTACCGGTGGATGGGGTGGGATTGTTACGTTCAGAATTAATGTTACTCAATATCCTAGAAGGTGAACATCCTCAGAGTTGGCTGGTTAGTGGTCGTGAAGCAGAATTACTGGAAAAATGGACAGAGCAGATTATCCGCTTTGCTGCTGCTTTTGCGCCGCGACCAGTTTTTTATCGTTCTTTGGACTGGCCATATACTACAGGTAACCCACCTCATCTGGAGTCCCCCAGCAATAGCGACAGCGTAGCGTTAGCCATAGGCGCTCCCCCCAATACCACTGGACATCGCGGTACATTTGGTTATTTATGCCATCCCGCAGTGTTTGAGTTGGAACTCACAGCTTTGGCAACTGTGCAAAAAGCTGGATACACTAATATTAATCTATTGTTGCCTTTTGTTCGCAGTGTAGCGGAGTTTTCTTTTTGTCGGGAGAAGGTTGAAAAAGCAGGTTTAACCCAAGTACCCCAGTTTCAACTGTGGATAATGGCAGAAGTTCCCAGTGTGCTGTTTTTGCTGCCAGAATACGTTAAAGCAGGTGTAGCTGGTATTTCCATTGGTACAAATGACCTCACTCAATTACTCTTAGGAGTAGATCGAGAACAAGGAGATATGAATAGAGTATTAAATGAACTTCATCCGGCGGTCATGGGCGCGATCGCTCAATTGATCCAAATGGCACAATCTGCGGGGATACCCTGTTCCATCTGCGGTCAAGCACCCGCGATTTATCCAGAAATTATCGACCAGTTAATACAATGGGGTATTACTTCTATTTCTGTAGAACCAGAAGCAGTAGACAGGACATATAGAGCGATCGCACGTGCTGAACAACGCCTCATTTTAGCCGCAGCGAGAAACCAACTTCAAGATTAGTAACCTGTTCAAGTTTCTAATTAAGTCCATAAAAAACTATCATAGATTATGTGGTTAGTTTTATCGTGTACAAATGTCCCTCCCAGAATTCCGCGATCAAATTGCAAAATTAGTCACCACAGCAGCAAATATGCTGCTTTCTCGCCGTGCTGGTAAAGCGGAGGAGAATACAAAAGATAATCTGATTGCACCTTTTCTAGATGCACTGGGTTATACAAGGGAATATCGCACCCCTGAAGGTTCAATTCGCAGTTTAATTGGAACTACGACCTGGGTTGATTATTTGCTTCGTCCTCAAGTAAACCAGCATCCCAAACTAATGTTTGAAGCCAAAAGTTTATGGGATAAGAATATATGGAATACAAATGAACAGCAAGTTTTAGATTATCTGAGAAATTACAGTCTAGATGTTGGCACACAAGAACCTGTTCTGTGGATTATCCTCTCAAATTTTCGGGAATGGCACATTTTAAGGTTACAGGATAAAAAACCTTTTTGGTCATTTACAATGGAGGAAATGCGAGATGATACTGAGCTTGTCAGCAGACTATATACTTGCCTCAGCCGTGATAATTCACGCAGTGATCGTCTAGAAGCATTTTACAGCGAAAAAACCAGAGAAGGATTAGGCACAAAATTTCTGGCTGATTTAAAAATTTGGCGTGTTATTCTTGCCAATGGTATCAAAAAATCACAACCTAATTTAAGTTTAGAAAAAGTCCGCGAAGCTTCTCAAGTTATTTTAAATCGTTTTTTGTTAATTCGACTTTTAGAGACATTCAGCCGAGAAATGCCCTTCAACTATCTCGGTAGAGTTTATTATCACTGGCAGCAAACTTTCCCAGATTTACCATTCATTGAAGACCTCAGACGAGCTTTTCATCATACCTGGATAGGCTATAATACTGAACTATTTCAGCCTTCTTGGATTGATAAACTCATGATTGATGTTCAATACATTCAATCAATTATTGTCATAAATGCAGTGCCACCAGCGGGTATACTTGATACAATTACAGGAAATTTAACAACCTATCGCTCAATTTACAACTATGATTTTACCACTCTAACACAGGATATTTTAGGTACTGCTTATGAACAGTTTCTAGCCCATCAATTAACTCTGGTGGGCGATGTTGTCAAAATTTTAGAAAATCAACAAACCCGCAAGCGCGAAGGAATTTTCTATACTCCTGACTATATTGTTAATCGTATTGTATATCAAACTCTACAACCTTCAATTAAGCCTAAAATTGATGCGGCCATTGGTTTTTTGGAAGTAGGAGACTTTCATCAAGCTTATGCATTTGCAAGTTCAGTCTTAGACATGACAATAATTGACCCTGCTTGTGGTTCTGGTTCATTTCTTTTAGGTGCATTCGATTATATACTGGGTGAAATTAAACGTTATAATCAAGCTTGTGCAACAGCTAAGATACCTGACAACTTTGATTTATTTAGTCATGTATCAGTACAACCAATTATTAATCCTGAAGAACAGATCATCGTCAGAATGCTCCATGGGGTAGATAGAGACCCCCAAGCTGTGTTATTAGCAAAACTGTCACTCTGGACAAAATTATTGCGATCGCGTCCTGATGAATATGGTAGACGCGGTGGGTCTATATATTCTCATCTTCCTGCACTAACTTTAAATATTAGAGTTGGAGATAGTTTAATATATTCTCCCGCAAATTTAGCACCATTTCAGGATTCACTAGGAAGAGCCGCAGATTTAGCCAGAAATGCTAGAGATACTAATCAAACTGAAATACAAAGAAATCAAGCAGTTACTAACTTTGAAACTAGCATTACATCAATCAATCAGCAGATTAATCCTGTTTTAACTGCCTTTTTCGCTAGTGATGAAAGTATACAATCAGTAGTGCATTTGATCAAACATAGAGAAGCTAATATCAAAGAATTAGGACTAATTCGCTCTTTTTTAACAGACGCTATCAATCCTGAAAACTTAGATGAATGGACTGAAAAAAATTTAGAAGATTGGACAACTGCCGAATTAGCCAGAGTTAAATCTGAACTAATGACATTAGAAAGTGCCTTAGAAGAAGTTGTTATTAAACGCCCATTTAACTGGTATGTTGAATTTCCTCATATATTTGATCCACAATTACCAGCAGCAGAACAAGGGTTTTTTGCTGCAATTGGTAATCCTCCCTATTTTAACGTTGATGCCATCTTTGGTAGAAATGCCCTAGAATTAAAATGGCTCAGGTATGCATACCCTGATATTTATACTGATAAAACAGATATATTGTTCTATTTTATTAAATGGGGATTTGAATTGTTACGTGATCAAGGACGGCTGACTTACATTGTTTCACGTTCTTTCATCCAAGGTGATAAATCCTCGAAGTTGAGAGATTTTCTCAGCCGCAAAACCAAAATTGAAAGTATAATCGACTTTTTAGGTCATAAAGTATTTAGGGCTGGAATTGCTACTTGTATAATTTCTTTAATTAATAAGGATATATCAAGCAATGAACTAAAATTTTATGTCGAAAATGTGATCAATTTTGCCGATGTCAAATCTGTATTAGGTTCAGATAATCCTCTGAACAAGTTTCCTGAAAATTCTGTTAACACAGTAGAACTTCTACAACAAACCTTAAATTCATCTCGTTGGAGTATATCGCCATATAATGAAATTTTCGCCATAATTGATTCTCAAGGAGTCAAACTCAGAGATTTACCTGAATGTGACTTAGTTGAACAGGGTATTCAAACAGGAGAAAACAGTGTTTTTGCACCTACTCATGGCTTTAGTTTTGAATTTTCTGAAGATATACTAGATATACTCACCCCAATTGTGAAAAATTCTGGAATTTTTGCTTATGGATTTGTTCCCGATAATTCTTATTTGTTATATGTTGAAAACAGTAACAGCTTTGAAGATTTACCAGAACTAATTCAAAACTATTTGCTCGAAAATAGAAGTAAGTTGGAAAAAAGAGCAGCATATAAAGAAGGAAGTTGTCAGTGGTATGCTTTACAAAGATCAAGGCGAAAAGACCAACATTTTCATTTCCGCCCTAAAATTCTATGTCCATATCGTGCGAGTAATAATAGGTTTAGCATTGATTTAGAAGGTAATTTGGCAGGTTTAACAGATACTACTGCTATATTTTTAAGAGATATATATGATTACGATTCAGATAATCCAATAATTACTAGACTATATTTTCTGACAGCTTTACTTAATTCTAAAGTTCTTGAGTTCCGTTACACAGCATTAGGTGGTTTAGGAAAACTCACCAGTACAAGGATGTTTGAATACTTTGAAAATCAAGTTGGTGATTTGCCAATTCCCCAGTTGAAGGAACCTGAAAGTAATAGTGATTACCAAACTTTAGTACAGTTAAGTCGTGAAGCTCATCAGATTTGGCAAAATCGTTACCAAATTGTTACCACCTACCAATCTAAAGCTTCAGGAGTTACTTATCAAGAAGTATCGTTAAATGAATATCACAGATTGACTGGAGATTATGCTACTGACATTGAGTGGGAAAGTTCTCATCCTCATCGAGAAGGACATCTATTAAAATTGCAAATACAGGCGAGTGTCGATGGATATGTTATTTGGGGCGAAGTGAGCGATGATGAAGATTGGCAAGAGGGAAATCGTGAATGGATAGAAATAGCTCGTGTGAGTATTCGCATACCACACTTGCGCCGATATCTTTTAGCAAGGCTGATTTATCTCACTGAGTTTGATTCATCTTTTCGTAATAAACGAAAGTTGTCTCGTGAAGCCGGAAATTTGGTCAATGCAGCCTTTGATGTTTTGAAAGTTAATCGTTATGATATCGATAGGTTTAGTAATCTTCGGGCTTTAGAAGTTATTGAGCAAAGAGTTAGGCAAGAACTTGGTATATCAGAATTGGAAACAGTTTTATTAAGACAACTTGAAATCAGAAATCAAATTGATACAATTGCCTATCGTCTTTATGGAGTAGAGGAGTATATCGATATTATTGAACAAGCCTTGAAGGTTGTATTGTAGTCTCAAGCACCACAACTTTCACTGGTATACCTCAACTGAAATAGGAAATTTAAAAGTTGAGAATCAAGTCAAAAAAAATTACCAAACATGGGTGTTTTTTGATTTTATTTAAGAAAGTCAAAAAACACCACAAAAATATCAATAACGGAAAATAGCTGCTACTGCTGTACTATTAGGCATTTGTTCTGACTCCATAGTGTATACTTTACCACCATTTGTCAATGTCTGAATAGCTGCCAAATCTAACATATCTTGATCATCTGGCTCTGGTTCTGAGTGTAAATCTACATTCATGGTATCTGGATTAAATTTGCCCCAAATTTGCATATCCATCGGCACTAATATAGAATCAACCCTTTGGCAATAAGTCGCACAGATAACTTCTTTAATATCACTAGAAGTTGTACCAGTACCAGCTAGTTGTTGATAAAGTGCCACAACTGACTCCTGATTTTGCCGAAACAAAGGTTCAACAATAGGCCAAGCCTGTTGATGCAATTCTTCCGGTTTCATAAGTTCCGGGTTACCAGTAATACTTTCTGCGAGGAAGTAAGGATAAGTATTTGCCTGTTGATAAATGGGAAACAAATATTCAACCCCCATCAATAATAACGGAGAATTGTCCCCCCGGATTGTCTCGTGTACTGCCCGATCTACAATGTGACAAAATTGCAAGATACTTTGTTGATGTTGATCTCGGTCAGGACTTCCCTGTCCATGAACATCGCCAGGTTGTAGAAAAGAACTAGCGGTTCCCCTGGTGGGTGTACCAATACGATGTTGTACCCCTCTTTGAATATTCTCCTCTAGGAGAGCTACATCTATACTCTCTGGCATATTTGGTACTTCCACCTCCTCAAGACTGTAGCCAGTTCCCTCAAATAGTCTGATATCTTTTTGACTCAGAGCTAGAAGATAAAACTTACCATCATTGTTGATTAAATGCAGTAATGGCTTAAGATGGAAACGCTCGCCAACAACTACCAATTCTTGAAACTCCATTGGTAGACGATAATAGCGGAACATCTGGGGAGAGATAAAAATTGCTAGTCCCTTGTCTTGGTTTTCCCAAAAATCCGTTGTATCAAGTTCCCTTGCTGGTTGGAGGAAATCAATGGCTTGAGTATGACGAATACCGATGGCACATAAACGTTCCTCAGCTTCACGGATTAAATTTTTAAACCGAATGGGATTCTGTCGAATTTCTGGGCCTGCTTTTTGCATAGGCATATACAAAGAAACACAGGGACTTTGGGGATTATCGACTAAAATTTTGAGTTCATCATGGGATAATATTGGCACTGTTGTTGAACTCCTAGTCAAAAGAAACTAATCAAGCTGATTTCATGTCACAACAGGTTTGATTAATTTTCATCTTGCTTTTGACTTAAGTATGATACAGACTTTTCTTGAGATAGATAAACGGTTAGTTTGAAAGATTACTACTTTTTCCCAGGAGACAATAAAATCACAGCCGCGACGTAGCGATGCAAAGGAGACATTACGATATGTATATTTACTTAAACAGTTGGCAGTACTTATTTAATTCTGCTGCTAAAGCATCTGATTTTTTCCCTGCAGTTTCAGCGGCTAATGTCAAAGATTTATCAATTTCTGTTCTCGCTTTTTGGATTTGTTCCCTACTTGCTGGCGATGCTGCGGCATTTTTAGTTGTACCAAGAGCCTGAGATGCTTTGGCGATCGCTTGACTAAGATTATCAAATATCTGGGCAAAGCTGCTTTGAAACTCCTTCAGATTCGGGTCTGATAAATTTAGTCGTTTTAAAGACTTAGTAATCACTTGCAAATCCCTTGAGAGTTGCAAGCTGGTTACTACCTGCTCTCCTTTATTTGGCTCAATTAAAGAGTTCCCAACATTCACCACCTGAATTAGTCGCTGACATTGGGTAAATTGATCCTCACAACTACTCAGCAGTGGAGTAAAAATCAGACTAACGGTTGCAATCACAATCAACTTACGCCACACAGAAAATACCCCACCGTTATTTGTCAATCATACAGCAGATTGCAGGTAAATAGGTACTATATGAATAGTAAAACCTCACT
Organism: Anabaenopsis arnoldii; assembly: GCF_028331025.1. NCBI lineage: Bacteria > Bacillati > Cyanobacteriota > Cyanophyceae > Nostocales > Nodulariaceae > Anabaenopsis > Anabaenopsis arnoldii. The sequence goes on from NZ_JAQMUH010000148.1 coordinate 34,161, forward strand.
TATTAATAGGTATGGAACCCCGCCACGCTGCGCTATAGCGTGGCGGATCGCTAGCGTATCACCAATCAACTGGTAAACCCAACTGGGTTAAAGTCTCTCCGTCTTCTAACAACCCTTGAATCTTAGTATCTAATTGAATACTTCCACCAGACAAGACTAAAGCACGTTGAGTCACTTTCCCCAACCAATGTAACTCATGGGAGGCAATTAACATCACCTGCACAGGCAAGTTCAACAATACTTGTGCTAAGTGCCGTCGCCATGCGGGATCAAGTCCGTTAGTTGGTTCATCTAAAATCAGAATTTGTGGCTCTAGGGCTAAAATCGCAGCTATTGCAGCCAGTCGTCTTTGTCCTCCCGAAAGTTCGTGACAGGAACGGTGAGCGTAGGCTTCTAAACCAAAATTTGCTAATAATTCCCTGGCTCGGTCAATAGCTAGAGACGGGGGAATACCGTAATTACGCGGTCCAAAGGTAATATCCTCTAAGATAGTGGGCATAAATAGTTGGTCATTGGCATCTTGAAAGCCAAAACCGATATTACGCCTTAGCTGGGGAAGGGTTTTTGGTTCTAAGGGAATACCATTAATTAAGATTTTCCCCCCATGGGGTTGTTTTAAGCCGATCAGGTTTTCTAATAATGTGCTTTTACCCGAACCAGTAGCACCCATTAACCCTACGCGATCGCCTGCATTCAAAGAAAAAGAAACATTTTCTAAGACTGGCTTCTGGTTACCGTATGCATATACCAGATTCTCCACCTCAATGACAGTGGGGCGGGGGTGATGTGTGGAAAGTTGGGAATCAAATGTCAAAGATTTCAAAATACCCGCACTAAATTGTAAGAACTTATGGTCAAGCCAGATGCTAGGGTAAAAGCGAACAACACCAAAAAACGCTGTTTTGGTTTGAATATCGCCTCTACAGGTAACTGTCCATTGTAACCACGAATGACCATGGCAGCATAAACTCGCTCTGCTCTGTCTAAACTCCTAAGATATAAGGCTCCAATCATCGCAGCATTAGTATAGCGTAACCATGCTGGCTTACCATTTAAACCCCGCAGTTGAGCGCTACGCTGCATCCGTGTGACTTCATCCAGTACAATTTCCAGGTACTGCCCAGTTAATAATAAATTAGCCTTAATTGGTGCAGGTACGGGTAGGCTTTTGAGGGCAATGGCAAAACTATGGGGGGGTAAGGTTAATAAAAAACTATTCATGGTAACCAGACAAATAAGGGAACGTAGCAATAAAAAACTGGCTCTTTCCCACCCCATGGGTAAGGCCATGAATGAGAGGAAAATTAATTCAATACCGAGTATTCCTGCTAGTTGGGGAATGGGTACGCGCAAAAATACCACCCAAACAAGAGCGATCGCCCCATATATTCCCAAGCACAGCCAAGCATTGTACTGTAGTAAGGCTGTCCCCACAACAATTACTAAGGACAAATGCAAACGCAAAGGCAAAGCAAGTTTAAGCATTTTTGGGTTTTACCACTTTAGCAATGCCAAAAGCCGCACCAAAGCTGACTATAGCCCCCAGAAGTCCGGCAATACTAGTACCAATCAATCCTAAAGATTCATGTTCGTAGTCAGCAAAAGGCGTTGATACTTGTACTCGCACTTCGTCGGCTAAACCGATAAAGTCTAAATCCTCAGCCACTTTTTCCAAACCATCAGGCCAGCCTGAAGCTACCAAAGATAAGACTCCAGCAATCAAGAAAATAGTAACCACAGGGACTAACCAAGCTTGAAACTGTTGCTGCTCTCCTGGTAGTAAGTCTGGTCTGGCTTTAGCTAGGTAAACCAAGACACCGCCTGTAATCAGACCTTCACCAATCCCAATCAGAATATGTACACCTGTCATCGCTGGTAAGACTATGTTAATGGGTGCTGTTCCGGAAACAGCTAACTGTAGGGCGCAAACTATGGCTACTACTATGATACTGATAGCCGCCGCAATACCAGCTGCTAGGGGTAAGCGTCCCTTGGAGCCTCCCAGGAGTCTTTGTATAGTTTGGGTTAATACCCAGCCGACCCAAACACTAATGATTGCCGCATTGAAAATATTAGCTCCCAGTGCGGTGATGCCACCATCGGCAAATAGTACAGCTTGAATGATGAAAACTGTGGACATGGATAACATTGCAGCCCAGGGACTACCTAAAACTATGGCTGCTAGGGTTCCCCCCAATAAGTGACCACTTGTACCCCCAGCTACGGGAAAATTGACCATCTGGGCGGCGAAAATAAAAGCTGTGGTTAAGCCGAGTATAGGGGCGCTACGCATCCCTAGCTCTTCTTGCGATCGCTTACAGGCGATCACCAATGCTACTGCACTTACTAAACTTGTAGCCCCAGCTACGGGAATTGAAATAAATCCATCAGGAATATGCATTATCTACTCTGTATGAATGTATTAAATGTGTATAATTACACAGCCAAATAATGTAATTACAGGATCACATTAACAGAAAACATAATTTCTCTGGCTTTTACAATGCCCTCTTGGGGGATTTTAACCTGTTATTCAGGTAATTGTGATCATAATTTTTTAGTTCAAAAATATACTTATTTATCGGAATGTTAAATTTTATTTCTTACCCTGTTGAAACTGGCTGTGTAGCTTTGGGGAGTGATATGTTTGAGTATGATATCTGCAATTAATTTGGTTAATCCTGACCTTGGTGATCTGAGTTGCGCCAGGTTTGTTTCTTGGGTGCTGGGCTTTTGTCAGTTTGCTAGTGAGCTAGTCATAAGCTGACTATTTTATGGACAAAACTATACTTGTGTTTACAAGCATTGACATAAGTGAGTTAAGAAAATCGCCCACTTGATATATAATCCTACGATATCAAGTATTGAATTAAGACTATTGCCAACGCGAAAACCAAGCAATGATAGCGGTAGTCTTTCTTGTAAATCTTAAGAGAAAT
>NZ_JAQMUH010000149.1:0-3879 GCF_028331025.1 Anabaenopsis arnoldii
TTCAATGGACAGGGATTTAAACGCAGCAATTAACTTATCGAGGTTGGCTAAACCTTGAAAGCTTACTGAGGGATAACCGCTCCCATGCTCCCATTGAAGTAAGAAATAAATGTCTAGACTTGTCTAGGATTTATATAGCAGCGTACTCTAAAATCTGTGTTGAGAAGCCGGAACAGCAATTGAGGATTTTCAGTCATTTGGGGTGAGGAAAATCCAAAATTGCCAATCTTAACTATTCTACAGACACCATGACTACCGTGATGTTATCATGTCCACCCTGGTGTTTGGCGGCTGTAATTAGCCCATGAGAAGCTGTTTTTAGTTCGGGAGAGTGGCGGAGGTGATCCGCAATTTGCTGATTATTCAGTTCTTCGGTGAGTCCATCGCTACATATTAACAGGCGATCGCCCAATTGAACATCTAGGGGTTGGATATCAACTTGATGTAAGTCTATTCTGCCCAAACAACGAGATAATACATGGCGGTAGGGGTGACTTCGAGCTTCCTCTTCAGTAATATCACCGAACTTAATAGCCCGAGACACCCATGTATGGTCTTCAGTCACCTGTTGTAATTGGGACTCTCGAAACCGGTATAACCTGGAATCACCAACGTGAGCGCACCAAGGGGAATTTGAGGGGCGAAAAATCACCACCACAGCAGTAGTACCCATATCAGAGCGTTGAGGATGCTGTTGCTGATCCTCTAAAATGGCTTTATTTGCTTGCCATAGGGCATTTTCTAACAATTTGGGAGTGGGTTGATCGCTATTCCATTGGGAGAGTAAAAACCCTGTTATTTCGTCGGTGGCGATGCGACTGGCTTCCTCACCCCCTGCGTGTCCCCCCATACCATCAGCAACAATAAAAAATCGCCCATCAGGGTCGACATAGAAAGCATCTTGGTTACTAGAACGAACAAGTCCCGGATCGCTAGAACCGGTGAAGTTAAGTTTCATAATTTTTGAGCACAATTAATATGTCCGGTCATAACGGTCGAGGCGTGAAAGCAAGCGAATCATTATAACTGAGACTGCGGCTGCAATCAAACCAGCTAGCACCGCCGGCCATACATAACGATTAACTAATAAAATTGTAGCCGAAAGAGTGAATCCACTGATAATTAGGGCGTAGGTTGTGCCTAGTTGAATATTACTCTGTCTTCGGAGTAAACGTTCCGTTTCTATAGAACGCACACGCACGCGCATATCTCCGCGTTCTAATTTTTCCAATGTATCTTCTAATCTCCGGGGTAACCCCAATGCAGTGCTACTAACTTGCACTGCTTGCCGACTTAACTCATTGATAAAGCTGTTATTATCAGAACCATTCATATTTGTTATTAGTTGCATGGCATATGGTTGGGCAACTTCCATAAAGTTAAAATCTGGATCTAAGCCTTTACCTACCCCCTCCAGAGTAGAAAAGGCTCGCATGACAAAAGTGAAGGTGGCGGGAAATCTAAATGGCTGATTATAGGCTATTTCATACAGGTCGTCACTGATGGCGGACACTGATTGATTTTCAAAGGGTTGGTCCATGAAATTGTCCAACATATATTGGACAGAACGCCGTACTGGCCCCATGTCATCTGTAGGTGCGATCGCTCCTAGATTTATCAGAGATTGAACCACGCGATCGCCATCTTTTTGAGCGATTCCAAACAGCGTTTCCATCAGTCCTTCACGCACATTAGACTTAATTTGTCCCATCATGCCGAAGTCGTAGAAAATTAAATCGCCATTAGGACTCACCGCAATATTTCCGGGGTGAGGATCAGCATGGAAAAAGCCATTATTAAGCAATTGTAACAAGTAAGCTTGAGCGCCCTGACGTGCTAGCACCTTGCGATCTAAACCCGCAGCTTCTAAAGCCTCATATTGGCTAATTTTAATTCCGGGGACATATTCTAAAGTCAACACTCTAGGTGAAGCATAACGCCAATACACTCTAGGTACTTTTACCCATTCATAGCCGCGAAAGTTGCGACGAAAAGTATCAGCATTGCGACCCTCATTGAGATAATCAATTTCTTCCCAAAGAATACGACAACACTCATCGTAAATCCCTAGCCAGTCTCGCCCCCGTCCCCATTTGGGGTGGTTTTGAAAGTAGCGGGTAATACCCTTGAGAATTTGTAAATCGATTTCAAACAGCTTCTTGAGTCCAGGGCGCTGTACTTTCACCACCACCACCTCCCCGGTGTGCAATACAGCTTTGTGTACTTGGCCCAAACTAGCAGCCGCCAGGGGAATAGGTTCAAAATCCAGGAATAATTCCGGAATTTTCTTACCTAATTCTTGCTCAATACTGGTTTCTACTTGCTCATAACTAAATGCTGGTACTTTGTCCTGTAACTTAGCCAACTCTTCTACATATTCGCCGGGGAATATATCAGCACGGGTAGAAAATAACTGCCCGACTTTAATAAAAGTTGGCCCTAAGTCCAACAGGGTATTACGAATCCAGACTGCTTGGGCTTTGCGTCTAGCAGCTTGCTTTTCCTCAGTTATACCGCCGGGGTAACTCCAGGATTTGTTGTACCGCCAGAGTTTGAACATTAAGGTCAAGACAAAAGACCAGATGTCTACAAAGCGCCGTCTACTAGAGTAATTTTCCCGATTCCAACGGTATGCCTGATCTGAATAACCTGTTTCCATATTTTTTGTGTACCGTTGGTTGTTAACCAAATCACCTGAATGAAAAGACACACTGAATCCTGAAATATTGACCAGCCACTGTCATGTAATCATGACTAATCAGGAAGTTTATACAGAACTACTGCGATAACGCTGTAATTCATTACGCAAGAGGGCAATTTCTGCCCTGAGTTCGTCAATGGTGGCTTGGACATCCACAGCATCAGCACCAGAAGACCCAGAACCTGGGGTGCTGTGACCAGCGGCTTCAGCTGCCCGATTTGCCCGTTCTAAGACCTGTTCTGTGAACTGGCGCATTTGCTCTCTGGCTTCGGCCTCTAATTTGCCCAAATCGCTCAAAGCGTCGGTTATAGCCACTTCTAGGCGCTCATTAATTACTTCTGCTACAGCTCTGCCTACAAAAAAGGCTTGTACAAGAGGGTTATTCATAAATTTTTGTTACGTTGCTCCGCAAGAAAATTATAACTTGCCTCTCTGCTTTAGTGCTGCTGTTAAATAGCGAGAAATTTGAAAATCAAGACCTGTAACTAATTGTAAAATATTTTATTAACATGCGTAAATCTTATTAACTCACCATTTATTGAGTAGTAGCCTAGTTGACAATTAAATAGACAAACCTATACAATTATCTACAAACCTATAAGTGTATTTATGTTTAAACCTCATGAGTTTGCAAAGAAAATTGGGGTGTCAGTCAAGACATTACACAGTGTTGAGGTCGAGCAATGCTTTTATCCATTAAAACAAAGTTGAAACTGAGTAAAACCCAAGAAATAATAATGAATAAACACGCAGGTATTGCCAGGTTTACTTATAACTGGGGTTTAGCGACTTGGAATAATCTTTATAAAGATGGATTAAAGCCCAACAAATATATTCTGAAGAAATTCTTTAATAATCATGTTAAACCTGAGTTTGAGTGGATTAAAGAAAAGGGTATTTGTCAGAAAATAACTCAATATGCTTTCGACCATCTAGGCGATTCTTTCTCTAGATTCTTTAGCGGTAAAGGTGGATATCCTAAGTTTAAAAACAAAGGACATCGCGACGCTTTTACCATTGATGCTGGAGGTAAGCCAATTCCAGTAGGCGGCAAATCAATAAAGCTACCGACGATTGGAAGGGTAAAAACTTATGAAGGCTTGCCACACACAACCTGTAAATCAATCACAATATCAAAGACTGCTAATAGCTGGTTCATTGCTTTTGCTTACGAGCAA
>NZ_JAQMUH010000150.1:0-4870 GCF_028331025.1 Anabaenopsis arnoldii
CGGTTCGACTCCGCTCACCGACCACGGTTCGACTCCGCTCACCGACCACGGTTCGACTCCGCTCACCGACCACGGTTCGACTCCGCTCACCGACCACGGTCAACCGTCAACAAAATCTGAGTGCTTACCTGGGAACCATAGTCAACATGGTGGCGAAGCCATATTGACCGGCGGGAATGCGCTCAAGGTCTGTGCTAATGTCAAAGGCAAATCCAAATACAGCGTTTTGCTGTCCGTTGTAGGCGGAACCTACTCCCAAAATTAAACTAGCGTTGCTGGTTTTAACGTCCTGACTGCCGACAACGGAGGCTACAGTATTAGAGTCTTCAAATCTGCCGTTTAAGAATTGCAGATCTTCGGTAATTACTAAGCCTGCTGGAACACGGTCTTTAGCAGCATGCATCCGAGTTGCGGCTGTAAGCACTGGTAATTGAGGTGATCCGGAAATTTGGTAAGGAGAGCTGACGCTCGCCATGGTGCTGTTACCACTGAGGTTACAAGACAAGCCTACATAAGCTAACTGACCACGACCGGGGCGAAATCCGTCGTCGTTAGTTGCACCACTAATGGCTGGAGAAGACATCAGACGACCACGGGTGAATTCTTGACCCTCAATATCTCCACCATCCCCATCTATGGACTCTACGAGTCTACCGACGGTTTGACCGAGAATGTCGCAGGCGGGGATGACATCTGCAATGGCTTCAATTTGAATTTTGTTACCTGCTTGGGCGGGAGTCGCCCACACCATGGTCAGAGAAACTAGAATAATGCTCGGTACTGGTATTTTCCGCAGTAAAGCCCAATTCAACATAGTGATTTCCTCAAGACGGCTGGGTGATTTCCTAGTCACACTGGAATAGTTTAGGCAAGTTTCAACCCGCATGACATCGATACAATTAGCTATCTAGGAAGTAACAATGATGGGAGTGGTGCTATATTGATTGAAGGAAGTTAATTAAGTATCAATATAATTGCAATACCTTACCTATTTACCAGTGGTAGCGATTATTAATTAAAAATTAAGTGGTTTTGCTGTTGACATTGGCTCACAGTTGCCAACAGCAGACAAACCAAGGGTTTAAGCCTTGGGGGTAAAAAAACCGGAGTGCAGCCATAGGTAAAACTAACATATGAACGCACCCCTTGTACACTTACCTGCAGGTTTGGTTGTGGAACTAGATATTAGCGTGGAACTACGGTTAAGGTGCTGGCGATACCATATTGACCAGCAGGAATCCGGGCACCGTTAACTTCAATTTGGAAGCCGAATCCAAATGTGCCGGTAGTATCGCCAGTAGCCAAAGCTGAACCTTCTCCTAGGATAACTGCAGCGTCACTGGTAGCAACTGCTCCGTCTGGACCGCTACTTACGGAGGCGACGGGGTTAGCGTTGGCAAATGCGGTGTTTAAGGTGGTCATGTTAGAGGTGATAACGTTAGCAGCTGGAGTAGCTTCTGAAGGTGCGTACATCCGAGTGGTGGCGACGTTGATATCTAAATCAGTACCACTGATTTGCACAGGGGAGGTAACGGTAGCAATGGTGCTGTCACCAGCGGTGCAGGATAAGCCCACATAAGCTAATTGACCTAGTGCGGCTCCATTTGCAAATCCGTCTGTGTCATCTTGCGCTGGAGCAGAAATTAGACGACCGCGGGTGAAAGCGGCATCACCATCACCAGGAACGCTTTCAACAAGTCTACCAACGGTTTGACCGAGAATGTCGCAAGCGGGGATGACATCAGCTACCGCTTCCATTTGGATTTCGTTACCAGCGTAGCTAGGAGCTGCAGCCAACATCATAGAACCGGATGCAATTACCATACCGGTGAGCATGGAAGCCTTGCGTAATAAGTTAGACATAGCTAATTCCTTCAAATTGAATGAATGTTATTGTTTTGATCGAGTGATGTTTTTATGATCACGTGACTAACACTTTAATTATTTAAGTCTGAAAATCACATCGATCCTAGACTCCTAAATTTAGTCACAGATAATTAGTACTAAAATTAGGCGGTATCAGTACCTATTGATAGAGATTTTTTGAGGAGTTAGATAAAATAGATAAAAACGGACTAGCTAACTTTGCTGCGTCAATGCGACTAGAGACATTTAAGCAACTTAAAATCCGGGTGACATGATTTTTGACTGTTCTTTCGGAAATAAAAAGTTTTTCGGCAATTTGGCGATTAGTGTAGCCGATAATTATTAAACACAGAACTTCGCGCTCTCGTTTGCTTAACTTGTTGAGTTCTGGTGTTAACTGTATGTTTCCATTGGTTGGTAAATCTAGTTTGGATAGTTTGGATAATTGTGTAATATTTTGAAAGCTAAATGTTGACGGTTGTAACACTCCAGGGCTAAACTCGGTGTAGCCCTTAATAACTAGACGAATGGAGTTAACTAAGTCTTCCAGGGAAATATTCTTGAGTAGGTAGGCACTGGCGTTGTACTTGATGGCTTGATGCACATAATACTGATCGTCAAAGCTAGACAAGATAATGACTTTAGTTCGGGTAAACCTTTGGGTGATGATTTGAGTGGCTGATATTCCATCCATTTCAGGCATATTAATATCCATGATGACGATATCAGGATTTAGTATTTCCACTTGCTCAATGGCTTGGATACCGTTTTCGGCTTCACCAACAACCTGTAAATCTGCATCGCTTTGCAGCAAAACCTTTAAGCCTTGGCGAATGAGATGCTCATCTTCAACTAGAAGTATAGTAATCATAATTAAAACTTATGGAGTGTAAGTTTAAGTTAGGGGTTAATTATCCAGTTTTGTAACTCAAAGGAGAACAAAAATCAGAAGAAAATGGTTGCCATAGCCTTTAAGTCATTTGCTTGTAAAATTTTAAATTATTTTGTCAACAAATGTATAGCTGGGACAGCTTGAAGGGCAATTGACGAGGTTAATGGAAATTAGATCTTAATATTGTGGTAGTCAAACAACCATCATTGAGTATATATATTTCTGTAAAGAACCTACTGGTAACTAATAGAGGTTCTGGTGGGAATATATATAAAAAGATAAAGGTGTGTACTCAAATTATCCCCTCCTGAACAGGGTGTAAATGCCGTACCTGGTACTAGTACCAAGTATACCTATTTTAGGATGTTTAAGAACTATTTTTGAGGAAATAAATAGGAAATAAAATCTATGGGATGGCTGATCCAAATTATGTCAAGATGATTGTAAAAATTGTCCGCAAATGTTAGAGTTGTCTTACTTAGGTAAATTTCAGTAAAATTTAGTTAGTATTTCTTGATAATACACTTAGTAAATTATGAGTAATTACCCTGTAATTAAAGCTGTACTCATTGCCGTAATTTGGATCACCATTTTGATCCGGGGTACTTTAGTTATGGCACAGCACACTACAGATTTTTTCAATGTGGCTCAAATTGCTGCAGCCTGTAATTTTGCTGCAGGACCGATAGCAGGACAGCTGGTAGAAAGTTACAGTGGTGGAGATACTACATCTTTAGTTGCTATTGGAGATGGCAATGGTGTGGCAAAAGGTTTACCAGGCCGAGCACTGATCGACTGTAACAGCCCAACGGGAACCTATGCAATTATTACTTCTCCTCAATTTGTTCCGGGGTCTTCTACCAGTGACATAACTAGTATTGTTACAACTGGAATTACCACCCTATACCGGGGTGGAACGATAGACCCTTTTGACCCTAATGAGCCTCTTAATCAGATGTTAAGTGTAGTGGGTGATGGTAAAACAGAAAGTAAAAGTACCCCGATTTTGTTAACAGATGGCGGTGGGTTCCCAGATTTTGGTGCGCCTACTTGGTTTTTAATCGGTATGGAAATTCTGCTCAACAGACAAGGTGCGCCATCTGGAGAATTTACTTTTCAATCTTCTTTAACTCTCATACCTAATTAGGCTTGATTTTAAGCGGTTATCGATTGGGTATCCTTAGCGAACTACAAGAAGTTAGTCATGAATTAAATTTTTTAGTTAATGTTTTACTGAGAAGATAGTTTATTCTTCTCATCCCTTGTTCCAAAATTGATTGAGATGTTCTCATCATGTGATTTCCAGGTTGTAACTACTTCAGAAAATCCACCTACTCAGGATGTATTACTTGCTGAGTTTGAGTCAGCAGAATTTATCCCCTCGTTAGGGAACTGTTCTGAGGATGTTCCAAGGGTAACTATTCCAAAAAGTATAGATTTTGATTATGTATTCCCGGAACAGCACCGGGATTTGGCGCGTTTTGATTTGTGGTTAGAATCTATACCCCCATTAACCACTTCTTCAGAGGATGTTCCACGGGTTACTATCTGGGAAAACCTACTTACTCAGGAGTTATTAGGGACTAAGGTTAAGTCAGTAAAATCTAGTTCTTTGATAGCGCGGTCTGGTGAGGAGTGTCCACGGGTTACTATCTCAGAAAATTTAGATTTTAATTATGTACTCCCCTCCAGTGGTTCTAACTCATCTTTGATAGCGCGGTCTGGTGAGGAGTTTCCACAGGTTAGTAATTTAGAAGCTTTAGATTTTGACTATTTATTCCCTGGTGTTAATTCTAATTCATCTAGTTATTTGTTAACGGGGTCTGGTGAGGAGTTTCCACAGGTTAGTAATTTAGAAGCTTTAGATTTTGACTATTTATTCCCTGGTGTTAATTCTGAATCTTTTTTGTTAGCGCGGTCTGGGGATGTGACTGGTTTCACTATCTCAGAGAATACGATTGCTGAGAGTGTTTTCCCTGGTGTTAATTCTGAATCTTCTTTGTTAGCGCGGTCTGGGGATGTGACTGGTTTCACTATCTCAGAGAATACGATTGCTGAGAGTGTTTTCCCTGGTGTTAATTCTGAATCTTCTTTGTTAGCGCGGTCTGAGGA
>NZ_JAQMUH010000151.1:0-24632 GCF_028331025.1 Anabaenopsis arnoldii
AGCGGTAGTCTTTCTTGTAAATCTTAACTTGAGAAATATCGCGTCTGGCTAAGGCGTGCAAGTCTACTAAGGGATAACCGCTCCCATGCTCCCGTTGAAGTAGAAAGTAAAGTCTAGCTTTGTCTAGGTTTTATATAGCAGCTATGTCAAACTGTAGAAGTATGTCACACTAGAATCAGCAACTAAGCTCAAATTTGCCAATGGTGTTTGACCCTGACTTTTTGAATGACAATTCCGAGGAAAACTCCAATCAGCTTCTCAATGACCACTTCGACGAAAATCCGAATCAGTTACTCAAATATTTACAACATCAGCCTCCTGAAGTTCTAGCCCGTGTCGCTCAGTCCGTCAGCCCGGAAATTAAACACATAATCTCCCAAAACGTCCAAGGACTAGTGGGAATGCTCCCCCTGGAAAACTTTAACGTGCAAATTACCACAGATAAGGAGAACTTAGCGGGGCTTCTCTCATCGGCCATGATGACAGGATACTTTCTCCGCCAGATGGAGCAAAGGATGCAGTTAGAGAATTTGTCTAATACTTAATTGTCAATCGGGCAATTTTTGCAGACTATCACTTGATGTGGCTTGATTGTATAGTTGATTAGCAATACGCGTAGCAGTTTCAATGGGGATAGCAAAGCCCAAACCTTGAGCATCGGCGCGGATAGCAGTGTTAACACCAATAACCTCACCGTGGGCATTTAACAAAGGACCGCCAGAGTTACCGGGGTTAATGGCTGCATCAGTTTGGATAAAGCTGACTTGCTTATCTGGGACGCCAACTTGAGCGCTGGTGCGCCCCGTAGCGCTGATAATGCCAATAGTGACAGTATTATCTAACCCCAAAGGGTTGCCAATAGCGATCGCCCATTGTCCGGGGATTAATTTTTGTGAATTGCCTAACTTAACCGTAGGCAATTTATTTTCGGCAATTTTCACCACTGCCAGATCTGTAGTCAGATCAACTCCCACTACCCGCCCCTGAAAAGTTCGACCATCTTTGAGAGTGACCTGCACAGTATCTGTATCTGCCACCACATGAGCATTAGTCAGCAATAGGCCATTTTCGCTTAAAATAAATCCCGAACCTGTACCGCGCTCAATGCGTTCTTTGGGAATTGGTTGCTCATCTTCGCCAAAAAATCGACGTAAGAGGGGATTTTTCAAAACATCTGAGATGGGGTTAGCCACTTTGCGGGTAGCATTAATACGTACTACCGCAGGTCCGACTTTTTGTACTGCCGTAGCAATAAAATTCAGGTTATCACCCCCAGTAGTGCCCATGGGTCCCCCCAACCGATGAGGAACCACAGACTCTGAAGGTAAGGGTGCGGTTACATTCCGTAACTCTTGAAAATGGCGGTTATGTGGTACAAGATAACGACTACCGAACACCCCAGCACCGGTACCAATTGTCAGTAAAGATAGATAAATACTTAGCTGTTTTAAGGATAACTTCATAAAACCTTGTCAGATGTGTGGAAACGAGCGCGTCTTTAGACCTGAGATTGTCAATAGGTTTCAACAAAACGTTGCAGTTGCTAACTTCTCAGTGTAGTCAAGCAATGGACAAGTTAACAGATAATTTCACAAATAAAACGACAATAAGCTACAGGGCAATTGGGACATGACAAAATTCTCATAGTCAGGATTTGACTTTTGAGTTTTGCTGTACCTGTCCACAGCCCCATTCCCCCACTAAAATCTAAACTGAGCGATCGCTTGACTTTGATCTTATGACTTTTCCTTATCGTCTAGTTTTGCTGTATAGCCTACTTAGTGCTATGGGTTTAACATCCACCCCTGTAAGCTCAAACACTGCTCATGCAGCCCCCAGTTGCCCAACTCCGGCATTATCTCGCTTCGTGCGCCATCAAGTTAATCGTGGTGAAACTGTGGAGAGCATAGCACAGCGGTACAATCTCACATCGGCAACACTCATCGAAATGAATCCGGATCTGAGAACCGCAAAGCCCAATGTAGGGAGCAATTTGCAAATTCCTCCCTACAATGGCATTGTTGTACAAGTACCTAGGGGTCAAAATTGGCGACAGGTGGCGGAAAAATATGAGGTTCGCGCTGATACCCTGTTTGAAATCAATGGTTGCCAACAAGACCCCAGAATTGTATTTGTTCCCGGGGTAAATGGGTCAGCACCCCGCCCCATAACTGACTCTAATGGGTCTACAGAGCCTATATCTATTAGTGGCTATCCTTTGCAGTCAGTCACAACTGTGATGTTTCCTTATGGCTGGCAGATTCATCCTACCACTGGTGAAGTGTTTTTTCATAGTGGCGTGGACTTGTTAGCTGCTGTAGGTACTCCTGTACAAGCGATCGCTCCGGGAACTATAGTATTTGCTCAACCACAGGGTACTTATGGCCAATTAGTGATCATTAACCATGCCGGCGGTATCCAAAGCCGTTACGGTCATCTTGGTGATATTCAGGTTTCTTTAGGTCAAAAAGTTAATCAAGGCGACTTATTGGGAACCGTAGGCACGACTGGGGAGCCGACTGTCAGGCAACCACACCTGCATTTTGAAATCCGTTCTAATTCCGATTTAGGTTGGGTAGCGAAAGACCCCCAAGGTTATTTGAACAACAGGCCATGAACCTGTTGTTCATCGTCAGACAAATCAATTTTACTGTCCAGAAAGGGTCTAACTGTGGCAATCTGAGATACAGAGACCTTTAATCTGATATTTTAACTACAGTCAATTTACCTCATTAGGTTATGCAAACTCTGCCAAATCTTACAACCGTTGACAATAAAGCAAATCCAGCCATTTTTGATACTAACATTAAGCGGCGTAAAACTCGTCCCGTCAAGGTGGGAAATGTCACCATTGGGGGTAACTACCCAGTAGTAGTGCAGTCGATGATTAACGAGGATACCCTCGATATAGATGGTTCCGTAGCAGCTATTCGTCGTTTACACCAAATTGGTTGTGAAATTGTCCGGGTCACAGTACCCAGTATGGCTCATGCCAAAGTGATGGCGGAGATCAAAAAAAGATTAATTCAAACTTACCAAGACGTGCCAATTGTGGCCGATGTGCATCACAATGGCATGAAAATTGCCTTGGAAGTCGCCAAGCACATTGAAAAAGTACGGATAAATCCGGGATTATATGTGTTTGAGAAACCAAACTCCAATAGAACCGAATATACCAACAGCGAATTTGAAGAAATTGGCGAAAAAATCCGTGAAACTCTAGAACCTTTAGTAGTTTCCCTGCGAGATCAAGGTAAAGCCATGCGAATTGGGGTAAATCATGGTTCGCTGGCGGAAAGGATGCTATTTACCTACGGGGACACCCCAGAAGGCATGGTAGAATCTGCCTTAGAATTTATTCGCATTTGTGAATCCTTAGATTTCCGTAACCTAGTAATTTCCATGAAAGCCTCACGGGTTCCGGTGATGCTAGCCGCCTATCGTCTCATGGCCAAGCGCATGGATGACCTAGGTATGGATTACCCCCTACATTTGGGTGTGACAGAAGCAGGGGATGGCGAATATGGACGGATTAAATCCACCGCGGGCATTGCTACATTACTAAGTGATGGTATTGGCGATACAATTCGCGTATCACTCACAGAAGCACCAGAAAAGGAAATTCCGGTTTGTTACAGCATTCTGCAAGCTTTAGGATTGCGCAAAACAATGGTGGAGTATGTTGCTTGTCCTTCTTGTGGGCGGACTTTATTTAATTTAGAGGAAGTTTTACACCAAGTCCGGGAAGCTACCAAACATTTAACTGGGTTGGACATAGCAGTTATGGGTTGCATTGTCAACGGTCCTGGAGAAATGGCAGATGCCGACTATGGTTATGTTGGTAAAACACCCGGTTACATTTCTTTATATCGTGGTCGAGAAGAAATTAAAAAAGTCCCAGAAACACAAGGTGTAGAGGAATTGATTAACCTGATTAAGGCAGATGGACGTTGGGTAGAACCTTGAACAGGTGGGTATTGGGGAAAATTTCTCCCCTCCTCAATGCCGAGTCGCCCCGGATTGTCAAGTAATTTAATGAAATTAGTAACACATGTCTGGTCTCTACACTGCAACCCTGTGTTAGATTGGGCATACTGACTATACATTCCTCCCTCTGACGCAGCTGTCATTATGGTGATTACAAAAAGTAGACTTGTTTTGGGTGCTACGGCGGTGACGCTTTCCACCATTGCTGTTACTAGCCTTGGCATTCACTCGCGAGGTCAGGCTTTATTTAAAGCAAGTCCCAAAGAATTGGTAGACGAGGTTTGGCAAATTGTCCAACGCCAATATGTAGACGAGACTTTTAATCAAGTTGATTGGCTGGCTGTGCGGCAGGAGTACTTGAGCAAAGAGTACAGTAGTCAGGAAGATGCCTATACATCCATCCGGGAAATGCTCAAACGGCTAGATGATCCCTACACCCGGTTTATGGATCCTCAAGAGTTCAAGAATATGCAAGTGGACACTTCAGGGGAACTGACAGGTATTGGGATCACAATTAGTCAAGATGAAGAAACTAAGCAGATTGTGGTAATTTCCCCCATTGATGATACACCCGCATTTAAGGCCGGCATTTTGGCTAAGGATGTGATTAAGACAATTAATGGTCAAAGTACCGAGGGTATGGATACTAACCAAGCAGTATCCCTAATTCGTGGTGAGCCGGGAACGAAAGTCAATCTGACAATTGAACGGGATGGTAAAGCCAAACAGTTTGAGATCACACGAGCTCGCATTGAAATTCATCCAGTTAAATATTCTAGACAGCAAACTCCTATAGGTAACTTAGGTTACATTCGACTGAATCAGTTCAGCGCCAATGCTAGCGGGGAAATGCAAAGCGCTATTAGGGATTTAGAAAGGCAACGGGTTAACGGATATATTTTAGATCTACGTGGCAACCCCGGCGGTTTACTCTACTCCAGTGTAGAAATTGCTCGCATGTGGCTAGATAGAGGTACGATTGTCTCCACTATTGACCGTGGGGGTGAACAGGAGCGGGAAGTGGCGCGGGGACGTGCTTTAACTGATAAACCTTTGGTGATTTTAGTTGATAAAGGATCGGCCAGTGCCAGTGAAATTCTCTCAGGAGCCTTGCAGGACAATAAACGTGCTGTTTTGGTGGGTTCTCAAACTTTCGGTAAAGGTTTAGTGCAATCAGTGCGTCCTTTAGAAGATGGCTCAGGTTTAGCGGTGACAATTGCTAAATATCATACTCCCAGTGGTAAAGATATTAATAAACATGGGGTGGTTCCCGATGTGACTGTGGAATTATCTGATGAGCAGCGTCAGGAATTGTGGTTGAGACAACGTGAAAAACTGGCTACACTAGCAGACCCTCAATTCGCTAAAGCCGTGGAAGTGTTGGGTAAAGAAATTGCTGCTAGAGGTATGACGAGTTTAGAACCCAAGTAAGTTTGATACTCAAGGGGTGTAGGTTTCAGCACTCTTTGATGAGTGGGAGGAAAAATTGACCAATAAGGTACACTGGCAAGAACGAATTGGCAATCAAAGGGATTGGGTGTGGCGAGGCTGGCAAACTCGTTATACTTACATCCGACCTAGTCAACATTCCCAAAAGACTACACCCTTAATCCTGCTCCATGGTTTTGGTGCTTCCATTGGTCATTGGCGACATAACTTAGAAGTATTAGGGCAACATCATACAGTCTATGCCCTCGATATGCTGGGGTTTGGTGCATCCAAAAAAGCGGCTGCCAATTATAGTATACAACTGTGGGTAGAGCAGGTCTATGAATTTTGGCAAGCATTTATCCGTCAACCAGTCATATTAATCGGTAATTCTAACGGTTCGCTGATTTCCTTAGCTGCAGCGGCAGCCCATCCAGAAATGGTTAAAGGTATAGTCATGATGAGTTTACCTGACCCATCTTTAGAACAAGAAGCTATCCCGCCGGTTATGCGACCTGTGGTCATGGCAGTTAAAAAATTAGTTGCTTCCCCTTTGCTTCTCAAACCTATATTTCACTTGGTGCGTCAACCCGGCTTTGTACGTCGCTGGGCTAGTCTGGCTTACGCCAAACCAGAAGCTATCACCGATGAACTAATAGAAATTTTAGCAGGCCCTCCCCAAGACCGGGGCGCACCTCGTGCTTTTATGGCCTTGTTTAGAGCTGCGATCGCTATTAACTTTAGTCCTAGTGTCAAAGCTATATTACCCAGCATTACAGCACCAATGCTGCTAATTTGGGGACAAAAAGATAGATTTGTGCCCCCCATACTGGCGCAGAGATTTACTCAGTATAACGAGAACCTAGAAGTACTCAACTTAGAAAATGTCGGCCATTGTCCCCATGATGAATGTCCAGAAACAGTCAATCAAGTAATTCTAGATTGGGTTAACAGACACATCTAATTACGTAACTGTGACCTCATCAGTCTTCACAGCTGTCGCACCATGAACCGAACGGGCCACAGCAACCATCTTGTTCAGGATATCCTGACTGGGAACCCGACCTTTTAACACCACAGTAGTACCGGTTTGAGCCACCCAGAGAGTATCAATATCCCCCAGTTGGGAATCTTCATCAAAGGCCAATGCAACACGCTTGGCTAAACCACTCTGGTCGTATTCTCCATTCAAGCCTAAACGTTCTGGGGGAATTGATGTGGTAGTAGAAGGACTTGGCTGTACTTGCTGCGAAGGAGGATTTACTCGTGCGTTTTGGGGTTTCTCTAATCCAAAAATTCTTTTCAACCAACCCATAAGCGGTTTTCTCCCATTGTTGATTAAATACTCTATTCCCATCATCAAAGCATGACAATAATCTACATCTCTCGTTGAAAAGATATTTACTGTTTTGCCCTAACGAAAATGCCGAAAAACCGTGAGGAAGAGGCGCATTGCGCCGTATTTCCTACGTCAGGCAGGGGATGTTCGCCCAGCGTCTCCCCTTGGGAGAAGGCTGTTTAAAGCGTTTACGCCACTGGAACTTGTGATATATTAATATTAACACCGAAAGGTAAACAACCTGTATAAAAACCCAACTGCCTAATGGCAATCTGATGGCGTAGCGTGGGGTCAGCCATACCTTGACAATTGAAGATATGGGGTTCTATGAACCAAGAATCTCCGCGGCTTCAGCCCGGAGAATGTCAAAAAAGATAGAACGGTGAGCAAAATGATTGCCTGAGCCTGTTTTGCGGAATATGAAACATACCCTTTCAGTTTTGGTAGAAGATGAGTCGGGTGTTCTTTCCCGTATCTCCAGTTTATTCGCGCGTCGTGGCTTTAATATAGAAAGCCTCGCCGTTGGTCCAGCAGAGCAAGGAGGAGTTTCTCGGATTACGATGACTGTACCTGGAGACGATCGCGTAATTGAGCAACTCACCAAGCAACTGTATAAGTTAGTGAACGTCCTCAAAGTACAAGACATCACCGAAACTCCTTGTGTAGAGAGAGAGTTAATGCTTCTGAAGGTGAATGCTACTAGCAGCAACCGTGCAGAAGTAGTGGAATTAGCTCATATTTTTCGGGCGCGAGTGGTAGATGTCGCTGAGGATTCTTTAACTCTCGAAGTTGTGGGAGACCCTGGGAAAATGGTGGCCATCGTCCAAGTATTACAAAAATTTGGTCTGAGGGAAATCGCCCGCACTGGTAAAATTTCCCTGACTCGTGAGTCTGGTGTCAATACTGAGTTGCTGAAGTCTTTGGAAGTTAAGGTTTGATTTTACCCGCGCCAGTTGCTAGTCGGGACTTGAGTTCTGACTACCAGCAAACATTTCTATTAAGTTTGATGTCATCAGTAGATCCCCGACTTATCAGACATCCTCTGAGCAGTCGGGTATTTGTCTGATAATATTCACATAGTTATGGCATTGAAAATACTGGACTTTACTAACATATTGCCTAGAATTATATCGGAATATAGTCATCCTATTTGACTTGAGAAATTATCAGTGAGGAAAGGGAACAGGGAACAGGGAACAGGGAACAGAAATTGTTCATTAATCATTTAGGATTGCTATATATTATTAAAAACATAAAATTTTTTAGAGAAATAAAAATAAATGTATATGCTAAAAATATGCCATAATGGCATGACAAGAAGACTAAAAAACTGGTACAAAGTTGATGGTTAACTGCAGTAGTGATCATAAATAAGGTTGCTAAAAAACATGATAATAAACATTACTGAGGTTAATTTTTTAGGCTGATACAGGGATGAGATACTCATTTGATCAAGGAATTAAGTAGGGAAGATTAAACTTTAAATTTACTAATTGCTGGTAGTGGTAATTTTAGTACTTATTTCTCATATTCACAGGATTACAGCTTCCATAAAAGACTTGCATTTATTTTTATCTACCTACTAATATTCTGGTTGTAATTAGAGATTATTGATAAATAAATCATCCATTGTGTAGCCTTGGGCATCCAGGAATATGGGCAATGTAAGGATACCTATCCCACAAAAAAACGAGGATATTTTTAATGGGGAAATCCTGACAGAGAAAATATTTGATATTCCTATGCCAAATCACAAACAGTAAATAATGTTTAACCCTAAATCAGGCATTTACTATTCACCGAGTTTTTATTAGTCATTGAGACTAATGCCGTTTTGGAGGTTAGATAATGACAACAGTATTTTCGCCACAACATCTAGGTGAAAAACTCACTGATACTTTAGGAGAGAAGCTGACAAAACCAGAACTGCAAAGGTGCTGGGCATCTATGGAACTTGTGGAACCGCCAGTAGCACAGCAGTTTTGGCAATCCGCAGAAATGAACCCTGGTATTTACATCATTCTGGGCGGTAAAGTCAGACTATCAGATAGTGCTGATAATTTAATTACCACCCTGTCAGCCTCATGTTCATTTGGTGAAATAACCTTGTTTCCAGAGGAAAACTTGAGTCATTACACCGCCAGAAGCTCACAAAACCTACAACTGGGGTATGTCAGACAAGAGGTATTGCAAGAGTTGATAGACAAATATCCTCAGATGCGCGATCGCCTGTTCTGTCGTGCCCAAATGTGGGATTTACTGATGAGGTGTCGGCAAAACGGAGAATTTCCCACACAACCGGGGCAATTTCAGGCCATGCTCAAAGCCTTAACAGTGTTTGAGCGACACAACCTAGATATTGGCTGTGTAAATACACAATTTCCAGATTCCCAGTTGTGGCTGTTGTATAAAGGTCAACTGCTGGAATCCGAGGGAAACTCCTTAGTACCAGGGCAAATCTCGACTCAACCGAATCAAGGTACATGGCAAGCCATCCAACCAACCATTGCTTATATCCTCAAAAGTTCACAGTGGGAAAAAGCACTAGAACACTGTCCAGAATTAGCTTCCTTTGTCAGTGACCGTGAAGTAGAAACCACTGTTAAGACACAATGGCAAGGGACCTCATCCCCAACAGCCAAGGTGATTCCCTTTCCCCACAGAGAAAAACAGTCACAGAAAAAACCAAATCAAACACTGCCTTACTTTCCCAGCCCCAAAGTGAAAATAGGGCATTGGTGGCAACAGCTGAGTCAACGGTATCCCTTCTATGCCCAACAAAGCGCCTCCGATTGTGGCTGTGCTTGCTTAGTAATGATTGGTAAATATTGGGGTAAACAGTTGAGTGTGAATCGCTTGCGGAATATGACCAATGTCAACCGCAGTGGTGCATCTTTACGGGCTTTAGCAGCAGTAGGGGAAAACCTGGGTTTTGCCACTCGTCCGGTCAAAGCCACCTTTGCTAAATTTGCCGAACAATCTTTACCGGCGATCGCCCATTGGGAAGGTAATCACTTTATAGTTGTTTATAAAATCACCAAAAGTGAGGTAATTGTTGGTGACCCTGCCATTGGTCAACGCACCCTGACCAGAAGCCAATTTAACGCTGGTTGGACTGGTTATGCGTTATTACTGCAACCTACAGAACTGCTGCAAAAAACCAAGGATGAAAACCCGGGCTTCTGGAAGTTCTTTGAGTTAGTTAAACCTCACTCTTGGGTACTGGTAGAAGTGTTCATAGCCAGTGTGCTGATGCAAATATTTGGACTAGTAACGCCGGTATTCACCCAGTTATTACTAGATAGAGTGTTGGTGCAGCGCAGCATTCCCACCTTAAACGCCGTGGGTGTGGGGATGATTGTATTTGGTTTGTTTAGTATTGCCATGAATGCAGTCCGACAATATCTTTTAGACCATACAGCCAATCGGGTGAGCATCTCGCTAGTTGTAGGTTTTATTAAACATACCTTCCGCTTACCCCTGGCTTATTTCGAGTCCCGTTATGTGGGGGATATTATTTCTCGGATTCAAGAAAACCAAAAAATCCAGCGCTTCCTCACGGGTGAGACTCTCTCAATCATCCTGGATATGCTGACACTAGTGATCTATCTAAGCATCATGTTCTGGTATAGCTGGAGTATGACTGTCTTCGTACTATTGACAGTACCGCCATTTTTCATTTTAGCACTGGCTAGCACAAGTATTTTGCGTCGTATTTCCAGAGAAGTGTTCAATGCGGGAGCCAAAGAAAATAGTTATCTTATAGAATCTCTCACAGGTATTCGTACAGTGCGATCCCTAGCCATTGAACAGACAGTACGCTGGCGTTGGGAAGAGTTGCTGCATGATTTGGTGAAAAAAGGCTTTAATGCTCAAGTGGTTGGTAACCGCTTGCAAATTATGAGTGGCGTTATTCAAACCTTTGTGAATGCTTCCTTGATGTGGTTTGGTGCTTGGCAAGTTATTCAAGGGGAACTAACTATGGGGCAATTAGTAGCTTTCAATATGTTAGTGGGTAATGTTTTGAGTCCTTTTCAAAGGCTATCAATGCTGTGGAATGAATTGCAGGAAATTATCATTTCTACAGAACGGATTAACGATGTTTTAGATGCACAACCAGAAGAGGACTTGCAAACTCAAAACCGCCGGCCTTTAGGGATACTGCGCGGGCATATTTGCTTTGAGAATGTTGCCTTTCGTTACCATGCCGAAAGTCAGACTAACGTCCTAGAAAATATTAACTTTGAAATTCAGCCAGAGCAAATGGTGGCTTTGGTGGGGCGCAGTGGTTCGGGAAAAACTACACTCAGCAAGTTAATTTTGGGTTTATATCCACCTACAGATGGCAAGATTCTGATTGACGGATGTGATATTACTAATATTGGAATGCGATCGCTCCGTTCTCAAATAGGTGTAGTAGACCAAGATACCTTTTTATTTGGTGGTACGATTCGAGAAAACATTAGTATTGCTCACCCAGAAGCGACCTTAGAAGAGATTATCGCAGCGGCACAATTAGCTGGCGCGGATGAATTTATTCAGAAGTTACCAATGGGCTATGAATCCCAAATTGGTGAAAGTGGCGGAATGCTTTCCGGTGGACAACGCCAACGCCTAGCTATTGCTCGGGCTTTACTTGGTAACCCCCGGTTATTACTCTTTGATGAAGCCACCAGTCACCTAGACTCGGAATCAGAGCGGATTATTCAGAATAACCTCAAAACCATACTCAAAGGGCGTACCAGTGTGATTATTGCTCATCGCCTGTCCACAGTCCGCAATGCAGATTTAATTTTGGTTTTAGACCGTGGTGTGTTAGTAGAAAGCGGTAGTCATGATCAATTAATTGCCAAAAAAGGACATTACTACTATCTCAATCAACAACAACTAGCTCAAGTAGTTTAAGTTGATCTGGTTTTTGCATTGGACTATACAAAAGGTGCGGAGTCATTAGACATTAGTTAGTTCCCAATTCCCAATTTCCTATGAAACTATGCCTTACACTTCTCCCAATTCTTCATCTGCACTTCTGAAACAAGAAGAGGATGACTATAAACTTTATATTCAACCCCAAGAAGAAACCACTCAATCTCACGAGCCGATTCCAGAAGGTAATACTCAGGATTTATATTATGGTACTGAGGAGTTACTAGATGCCTTACCAAAGGTGTGGACTCGTGGTGTGTTGTATGTATTGGTGGGTTTTGGCGCTTTAGCTTTACCCTGGGCGACTCTCTCGAAAGTAGATGAAACTGGTAGCGCCAGAGGACGTATAGAGCCTCAAGGTGCAACACAAAAATTAGACTCCCAATCCGTGGGGAATGTCACAGCTGTTAAGGTGACAGAAGGTGATACTGTAACGGTGGGACAAGTGTTATTAGAACTTGACTCTGAGATTTTGCAGACTGAACTTCAGCAAGCTGAGGCTAAACTCTCAGCACTGTTAAACCAAGAAGCGCAGTTTGACGTGCTGAGAAATCAACTGCAGTTAACACTAAGTATTCAGAAACAACAAAATCAGTTTCAAGCCTTAGAGAAAATGTCCCAAGTTAACCAGGCAAAACAAAACCTTGGTTACAAACAAAGTATTTATAACCTGCAAAAGTTAGAAAAACAAGCATTACTCGGTCAGGTAAAGCAGCAGGTTCAAACTGCTCAAAAGGAGGAACAGTCAGCTTATGAGCGTTTGAGTATAGATGCTCGGCAAGTCCAGCGTTTTGAGCAACTTTTGAACGATGGGGCGGTTCCCCTCAATCAAGTTGACCAAGTTAAAAAAGAAGAACAGGAAAGCCGACGCATTTATACCAGGGCGGAATCTGATGTTAAACAGGCACAATTACGCTTGACTGAAGAAATGAGTCGCTATGAGGCGACGATGAATCAGTTACAGTCTGATATCGAGCAAGCAAAACATCAACTGCAAGGGGAAGAAAACAGCTATCAAAGTTTACTACAAACTGGTAAGTTGGCTGTGCTGAAATATCAAGAACAACTTAAAGACCTAGAAACCCAAGTTGCAAATTTACAATTGGAAATTACTCAAACTAACAGCAAAATTAAGTCGTTGAATCTACAAATGCAGCAACGAGTGGTGCGATCGCCTGTGGATGGGGTAATTTTTGAGTTACCAGTTTCTAAGCCAGGGGAGGTAGTACAAGTTGGTCAGAGAATTGCCGACATTGCGCCTGAAAATACTGCCATCATTCTCAAAGCTCATATGCCAGTCCAAGATAGTGGCTTCTTAAATGTGGGAATGCCAGTCAAAATCAAGTTTGATGCCTATTCATTCCAGGAATATGGCATCATCCAAGGTCAAGTTTCTCGGATTTCTCCCAATTCTAAAATGACTCAAACTGCCGCAGGAAATATAGAAACCTATGAGTTAGAAATCACTTTAGAACAGAACTATATTGAAAGGGACGGAGAACGTATTCCATTAACGCCGGGTCAAACAGCAAATGCTGAAGTTATTATACGTCAGCGCCGGGTGATTGATTTTGTTTTAGATCCGTTCAAGAAGTTACACAAAAATGGTTTAGAGCTTTAATAGTTTACTTCGGGGATTGTGTCATGCCTCAAATTCTCAATATTTCCACCGCAGATATTATTCACAGACTCAAATTATCGTCTCAAGTTCCTGGTCTGGTAGAGGCGATCGCCTCTCAAAAAATCATTCAGGAGGTTGCTCAAAAAGCACAAATCACTGTGACACCGGAAGAAGTTCAGCAACAAGGGGATAATCTCCGTTTAGCAAATAAGCTTGTCAAAGCTAAAGATACATTGACATGGCTAAAGAAACACCATCTTTCTGTGAATGAGTTTGAAGAATCAGTATATAACAAAATTCTGGCTCAGAAGGTAGCAGATCATTTATTTAGTTCTCAAGTTGAACAGTTCTTTTATCAACACCAACTAGATTATGTAGTGGCCATTACCTATGAAATCATTTTTGATGATAAAGACTTGGCGTTAGAAATGTTTTATGCGCTGGAAGAGGGGGAAATCAGCTTTCCAGAAATTGCTCGCCTATATATCTCAGAGCCAGAGCTTCGCAGCACTTATGGATACCAAGGAAGGCGACACCGCAAAGATTTTCGCCCGGAGATTGCTGCATCTGTATTTGCTGCAACTCCACCACAGGTGATTAAGCCCATTGGGACTGCAAAAGGGGTGTATTTAATTTGGGTAGAAGAAATTAGTCAACCCCAATTAGATGAGCAGTTACGCGAAAAAATTATTACAGAATTATTCAATGGTTGGTTAAAGCAACAACTGGAGTGTATGCAAATAATTACTCATCTGGATTCCCAGAGCTTACAGCCTCACAAAGAATTACTCAAGCAGTCTTAATTTATGGGCGTTGCTGATTGTAAATCTGAAATATCCTTAATTTTTCATTGGTAAAATATTTGATTTATCTTACCCCCAGCCCCGCTCCTTAGCAAGAAGAGCGGGTAATGTCCTATCATTTAAATTCCCTAAATATCCCCGACTTCTGCCACAATCTTCTGACTTGAGAACAGATGATTATAGAAGTCGGGGTTATGCGTTAACCATGGCGGTGAATAGTTAATTAATAGGAACAATAACATCAATTTAGTTCATGAAATAGCATTGCATGACTTATTGCATTATCTGGTTAATCCGCTATATTAGAAACATAACCGAAGACAAGAAATCGGTTAGTTATTAAACAAGAAATCCTGGGAGAATATCCATGATTATTTCCGATTTAAATATCTTAGAAACAGTTAATGCAGAAAATGTGATTGGCGGTTGTGGCTACAAGGATGAATATGGTAAAAAGCCCAAATATCAGCCAACCAAGTATGATAAAAAGCCCAAATCTTATGAACCACCCAAGTCTTATGATCCATGTGAGACAGTATGTTATGAAAAATGTGATGAAAAGGGTAAAAAGGAACAGCCTAGAGTATATATCACAAAGTGCGAACCTAATTCTAAGTATTACTCTTAGGCTTAGTTATCGCCTTAACTAAAGACTAACAGAATCCATTCATGTTCTCAGTGGCTCTCAGCGATTATTACGTTGATGCTATATATGAGAATACTTACAACCGAATTTAGTTAGTTTCCCTGTATTTCTCCAATTGAAATCAGGTAGTGAGAAGCTCGCTGGAATTGTTTAAAAAGCATTCCAGCGATTTTTTATTGATTGATTTAATGTTCCTATTTCAATGGATATCACAGACAGTTTAAAACCCAATAATTGCATTATCAATGCTATTCATAAATAAGTCTATATATTTGATTTGTAGAGTAAAAATAGCGGGATTATATGAGTGTTTATTCCACAATCAAATTAGCATATAGGCAAGAGTTGCTTATAGCTATCAATTGAGTTACAATTAATAATTAAATGAATTATTTTTAGCAAAAATAAAATAAAAAGCTATTCTTTTTATGGAAAATGTTAGCTATATTTTAAATATAGCCAAGCGGAACTTGGTTATACAAAACAATTCTAAACCCAGCGAAAAAATTCTAGGAAAGGCTCATGATTATTTCTGACTTAAATATTTTAGAAGCTGTTGACGGTTCTGCTGTTGTTGGTGGTGGCGGTTTCTACATCAACAACAAGAAGTTGGAGAAAATCGACAGTAAAGTAAATGTTGATATTCATAAGAGACTTGACGTACAAGTTGATATTCACGGTAACTTTGCTGATGCTCAAGCAGTAGCTCAAGCATATGGTCACAACACCGATGCTGAAACTATCACTTTTGCAGAAGTACATGAAGGTGTTTCTTCTGATGCTGCTTCCCGTTCAACCGCAGCAGCTCTCAGAGGACCTAAGAAGAAGTACTAAGTCCAAATTATCAAAGATATAGATTATTTCTTTGACAGAATTTGACCGCAGAAGCAGGAGCAATTAACGAATTACCAATAAATATGGAAGTTAGTTTGCACCTCTTCTGCTTCTGTGGTCTTTACTCATTTATTTACTGAGAGTAGATAATCAGATTATGCCTCGTTATCAAGTTATAGTCAAACGTCTAGTCTCACCGGATGGACAGATTATTGGTGAGGCCAAAAGTGTGGTTTCAGCATCGCCCAATAGTGAAAGTGAAGTTGTTCAAACCACTGCGGTAAAAGTTTCTGCTGGTAGCAGTTCTAGTAGTTCTGCAACATCGGCTCAAGTTAGATTAGTGCGGTGAAAAAAATCAAGTAGAAACAGAGATAATTTTTCAGATAAATGCTAGTTATCCCATGCTTATGATGCGTGGGATTTTCCATATAAAGTCTTTTAACAAGTAGTACCCCACAGAGTGGGGTACTACCAAAAATTGCCAATAAAAAAATCAAAAATAGACAGTTACAGCACTTTTCAAGTGAATAAAGTACACACGTTAATATCATAAATCTTGTGGGGTGGGCATCGCGCCCTTTTGTACCTAACTCAGATGAAAAGCGCTGTAAAAAGTTTCTTTGGAGTTAAAAGCTTACCAATCTAGATATTTTTAGGAATTATGTCTGATTAAAATCGCTATGTTTTTTTGGTAGGACAACATAAACCCGTTCTTATCCCTAGCTGTGGCGAAAGCTTCTCCCATAGCCTTACTAATTCTTGTCCGACCAGTATCATCTACAATACTTTGAGCTTGGGTAAAAGTGTTGGACTCATCTCCAACTGCGGAAGCTGCTGTGGTTATTTCCGCATATCCCGGGGCGACATATGTTTGAATATCTGTAATAGCATCTAACCCACCAATAATGCTGTCTTCTGTTGTTTCACAATAATCTAAGTCATTAATAACCATGTTTTTACCTTTTTCAATAGGTACTGATTTAATTACAATAATACTATAAAAAATTAATAAAGACTAGTAATCTGAGTTGACTTATTTTTATTAATTTAAATGTGTAACTATAGAAAAGATAGAAGTAATTATTAGTTTCTGTAGATAATCATTTAGATAGATATCAAGATAACTTTCATTGAAAAGTTATATCTATAGTCATCCTATTTGATTTGAGAAATTATCAGTGAGGAAAGGGAACAGGGAACAGGGAACAGGGAACAGAAATTGTTCATGAATCATTTAGGATTGCTATATAATATTCGCCCCTAGCATCAAGAATCATAACGCAGATATAACTACAATCTTAGGCGGTACTGAGTGAAAGTATAAATTATTTTCGCCCCCCAAGGCAGACTTTGGCTGCTAGTCAGGCGCAAAGGTGCAAAGAAAAAAGAAGGTCATTTTGGCATTTTATATTATGATTCCGCAAAGCCCCATTTTACCTTCGCGCCTCTACCTGGAGGGAAAGCCTAAGGGCGAATACGGTTAAAAAAAATTCCACATCTGATTAATTTTTTTAATTAGAGTTTTTAATTAGAGCTATTACTTCAAATAAATGAGTAAGTTTAATCCGGGAATAGTGCGGGAAAGAGTCCATAAAACCAGGGTAAGATATAGTAAGCCCAAACTCCACTGATACCAAGCCAGGGTGGCGATAATACCTGGTAAATGTTCATCCCGCAGGCGAATATCGTTAAAACCTAACCTAACTAAGTTATTCAAACTAAAGTCATAGTAATTTAGCCAGTTCCACCGACGATTCCATAATAAATGCATATATCTTTCGCGGAATGTCTGATTTCTGGGTATAACAGGTAATCGACCAATTAATAATCGTAACTGGCGAAAAGTACCATCTTCTGTAAAATAGGAAACATCCATTAAATCGTGATAACGACCTTGTTGGTAAAGGCGGAAAATTAAAGCTACTGGTAGAGGGACAATAATAATTACCAGACAACCTAGAGTTAGCCAAGGGTATTCAGCATTGCGGAAAATAGCTAATAAACTCAACAGTGTTAACAAGCTAAAACCAGCACATATAGAGATGGTTTCGTAATAGGTGGGAATAATGGGGACAGGATGTAAGCGACGACAGCGGTCTATGAGCCAGAATAACCAGCCAAAAAAAGCGATCGCCACACCGCCGACACCAAAGACTAACCAAAAACTGGTACCATAGCCACTCAGGAGCAGTAATAGACTCAAAGCCGACCATCTGACTGCTTGTAGGAACCACGCACCGGGGGAAAGGGGTTGAGCAATCACCAAGCGATCGCTAAGGTGATAAGTATCTAAATCGATATCTGCTAAACTTAACAGATCACCACGATTACGGAATGGTTGAATTATACGACGACGGGCGATCGCCTCTGCCTGAGTTGCACTAAAACCCAAATCAAGCAAACTTTGGCGACTAGCAGTATTAATATTCCTATCAACCAACCGATGGGTTAACTCCCGCAAACGTAGTTTTTGTTTTGTATACTCCAACTGATTAGCGTCAGCGATTTGCTGCTGCTGACGGAAATTCTGGCCCAAATTGCGCAAAACATTCTGATTACCCAGGGAACTAGGAACCCGGAACCTTTGGCCAATTTCCCCAGGATTCCCTAAAATTTTACCTTGATTAGAATTAAAAGTCAGACCAGGGACATTTAAAAAAGCCTCCTGAGCAAACCGCGCATCACTAAAATCCGCCTGATTCAAAATACTAGCACCACGTAAATTCACAGCATGATTAAAAATAGCTGCGCGAAAAATTACAGCTTGCTCAAAAATAGTTTCCGTAAAAAAAACATACTGATGAAAATCAGCCTGACCAAAGTGTACAGTACCAGCAAAACGCACACCGGAAAAATCAACATTTCCCAACCATTGAGAGCGACTAAACTTAGCTGACTGCTTAAAACTAGCGTCATTGAACTTAGTAGACTCCGAGAAAGTGCTATTTTGGAAATCAGCCCGATCCTGGAATTGCGCCCTTTGAAAATTCACCTGCTCAAAAAACGCACTACCTTTAAAATTAATTCCTTGGCGAAAACTAGCACCACTGAACCCCACAGAGCGGCTAAATCTAGTTTCTTCCCAGTTACTAGACTGGATAAAAATAGCATTCTGAGCATTCACCGGCTGAAAAAAGAAAGTATGAGAGAATTGCACCTCCCCATTAAAACGGGTTCCCACCAGATTTAAAGAACCACGAAAAATATTGATTTCACTAGCAGTTCCGCCACCTCCCAAAAGTGCGCGACAGTCAGGAGAACTAGGTAAAGCTATTCCCAAAGACTGCAAACAAACAGAGCGTAAACTTTGCAATTGTTCCTGTTCACCACGGGTCAAAATAGGAGCATAAACAGGCGCAGCATAAAGAGGAGTTCTCAAACCCAAATCCCTACCCAAAAAACTCCCCTGAATTAGAGAACCACTCAAATCCAAACCCAAAGGCTTAGTCCCCGACCTTTGTAACTCCTTGCGCAGCAACTGGTAAAAATCATCCCGAAACCTGCCATTTTCCGGTCGCAAATCAATCACCATCTGCCGTAAATCCACAGTCAGACTCCCCTCACGGATGACCGGTGTTCGCAATCGCTCTTGTAACAACTCCAGACTTAAAGGAGTAAGTTCCAGTTGACTAGGAGACGCTCCAACCGGGGGAGAGAAAAAAAGCCAACCAACGCAGACATAAATCCCAACCCAACGCAGACATAAACTTATTTTTATCTTTGCGCCCCTTTGCGCTTCCCTTTGCGCCCCTTTGCGTTTAAAAAAAAACTGAATCACTAATTACCCATAAAAAGAACAATCTTACCCATCTATAGCACCAGACTAGGTGCATTTGACAAGCCGCCAAAAGCCAGAGGCGATCGCCAGTATAATTCTTCGTGAAACAACACAATCCCGGTGTTGCGAATACACCGGGATTGGTAATGTATATTTTATAGAGTTCTATGGATTGTCTTGATTGCCAGTCTGTTTTTTCAGGGAGGCGATCGCGTCCACATCTAGGTTTAAAATAGAAGATATCAAGCTGGTATCGGTCAATTGTCCTAAGACGCTGGAGACCTTAACATCTTGGCTAACCTTGACTTGGTCGGATGCAGTATCAACTGTTGCTTCGATTAATTCTTCTACTCCGGAGAATAGGGAGCCAAATAGAGAAGATGATATGTTCATGAGTTACTCGTTACGATTAAATTTTCCGCCCGGAGAATGGGCGTGTTAAATCTTAGACTATTAAGCATAAGCCTACCACAAGATGCCTGTTCGGGGGGGGTGAAGATATCCACACCTACAAAAACATAGGTGTGCATATTGGTACAAAAAAATGTAATATTATCTTAAGACTGGGGTTAATATATTGACATAAAGCGATCGCTCTAGAAAGTATCCCAAAATGGGTAAAATAGATAAGGATGATGACGATCAATTGATGAATTAGTTATCCTAGAAAAACAGACTCAGATTCAATTTCTGAATTAAATTGAGCAATTGTGCTGCTAAGGCAGAGCAAACCAAACCAAGTAAACCAAGACCAAACCACATCTTAACTACAAAAGAGCTTCCATAATCATAATGCCTGTGATTGAGAAAAAACGAACTCGCGATCTACCCCAAATCAATGAACGCATCCGGTTCCCCAAGATTCGAGTCATTGACACTGATGGCGCCCAATTAGGAATTATGCCTCCACAAGAAGCACTAAAACTGGCTGAAGAAAAAGAGCTAGATTTAGTATTGATCAGTGATAAGGCTGACCCACCGGTTTGTCGAATCATGGATTATGGGAAGTACAAGTTTGAGCAGGAGAAGAAGGCACGGGAAGCCCGGAAAAAACAGCACACAGCAGATGTTAAAGAAGTAAAGATGCGCTATAAAATTGAAGAACACGACTATAATGTACGTGTGAAGCAAGCAGAGCGCTTTCTCAAAGATGGAGATAAAGTAAAAGCGACTGTAATGTTCCGGGGTCGAGAAATTCAACACAGTGATTTAGCAGAAGATTTGCTTAAGCGCATGGCCAAAGATTTAGAGCCACTGGGTGAACTACAGCAAGCACCGAAAAAAGAAGGTAGAAATATGATGATGCTGATTTCGCCCAAAAAATAATTCGCCGATTTTTCCAGATATCCAGTATAATAGATGACCCCTAGTTGGGGAAGTCGCTGCAAAGTTGATAGTCCTGGGCGCTGAGTGATTAAAATCATACTCAGATGCTCGGGACTTTGGCAATTTATCCAGTCTAAATACCCCAGAGAAATTACCTGTTGCAGCGATCGCGTAAAATTGCTTCAGCGCAGCTTTTTCCGCCATAACTACGTAGGCGGCTAATATGAGTATTAATTGCGACTTAAAACACAAAAATTGGTAAACATAAATTTAATATGAGACAATCATTTAAAGCAATGCGACGGGGTAACAATTCCGTAAACCGGTGACATAGGACACTTTCAGGTAGCCACCAACAGAAGAATAATTGAAACTTTGACTAATTCCGTAACATTCACTGGTATTTTGACCTTGCTCGCTCAATATAGTCATCCTATTTGACTTGAGAAATTATCAGTGAGGAAAGGGAACACACCGAACAGGGAACAGGGAACAGAAATTGTTCATGAATCGTTTAGGATTGCTATATAAAATACTACTAATTCCCACTTATGCTCATAGAAACAGCAATTGGTGAAGAAATCATCACAACCAACCTCAAACAGTTTCTGTTAGTGCTTTCCGTATCTTTGGGAGTAGCCACCTTACCACAGGTAGTTGGTTGGTTTCGTCATATACCATATACTTTACTCCTGGTGATTGTCGGCTTAGGGTTAGCCTTTGTGGATGTCCGTCTAGTCACCCTTTCCCCTGAGTTAATTTTATTCATTTTTCTACCGCCCCTATTATTTGAAGCCGCGTGGAATTTGCGCTGGCCGGAGTTAAAGCGGAATTTGGTGACAATTTGCCTATATGCAGTTTTAGGGGTGGTAATCTCCATTGCAGGTGTAGCAGTGGGACTAAATCAACTGGGGGGGATATCCCTAACCACAGCCTTACTGATTGGCGCTAGTTTATCCGCCACTGACCCGGTTTCTGTAACCGCTTTATTCCGGGAGTTGGGGGTGGGTAAAAGTCTCACCACGATGATGGAAGGGGAAAGCCTATTTAATGATGGCATGGCGGTGGTAGCCTTTGGTTTTTTGCTGGCCCTGTCCTTGGGAAATGCTCAATTGGGTATCCAGCCGATTTTATTACAGCTGGGGGTAGTAATTGGGATTGGCGTAGCAGTGGGGGGATTAATTGGCTTTGGTATTTCTTATCTTACCCAACGCTTTGATTTACCCATGGTGGAACAGTCTTTAACTCTGGTTTCTGCTTACGGTACTTACCTGATTGTAGAGGAGTTGGGCGGTTCCGGTGTGATTGGAGTTGTGACCACAGGGTTAATTTTAGGTAACTTTGGCTCTCGTATAGGTATGAACCCCCGCACTAGGGTTATTGTTTCGGAATTTTGGGCTTTTTTAGCATTTTTTGTGAATTCTATAGTTTTCTTGTTGATTGGCGACCAAATTCGCTTTAGTATTTTGGGGGAAAACCTGCAAATCATCGCCATTACAATCGCAACTATGATTTTAATGCGGGCTATTAGTATTTATCTTCTCAGCAATTTGAGTGCTGTAATTACTCAATATCAAATCCCCTTACCTGAACAAACGGTTTTATGGTGGGGTGGGGTACGTGGTTCTGTTGCTATTGCTTTAGCTTTAAGTGTACCGATAGGACTACCGGAGCGAGAAAAAATTATTGCGACGGTGTTTGGAGTGGTTTTATTTACTCTACTGGTTCAAGGGTTGACCATTAAACCTTTGCTGCAAAAGTTAAATCTGTTGGGTGATGCGCCTCTACGTGAGCAATATTCAGAACTCGCTACTCGTTATGTAGCTTTAGAAAGGGTTTTGCAACGCCTGGAAAAAGACCACCGTCCGGGTATTAACCCTGAGTTTTACCGTTACCAGGAGACGCTAATTCAAGGTGAGATGAAAAATCTACAAGGTAAAATTGACCAGTTACAGCTGGAGTATCCTCATCTTGGTAGTTTTATTACTGAACAGTTCCGGGATGAACTCTTGGCTATTGAGGCTGATACTTATGCGGAGTTTGTCCGCGCTGGTCGGTTAAATACGGAACTAGCCCCGATGCTGACAGATGTCTGGGAAAATGGTAAGGGCTAAGAAAAGGTTATATATTTATCCACTGGTTTTTTGCCACTTATCTAAAATATCCTTAAATACCAGTTCTTCTATCCAGGTTTTCGCAACTACCGCCAAGGGTAGCGCCATGATTAATCCCAAAGCACCGAAGAAGCTGGCGAAAAAGATTTGTGCTGTGAGGGTAAAAGCAGGTAAGAGCGCTACCTGTTTGGCCATGACTGTGGGTGTTAACCAATAGCTTTCTATGTTCTGAATAACCACGTATAGAATTAAAACAGCGATCGCCTTCCAGGGTGTATCAAGAAAGGCGATAGTCATGGGTAAAATTACGCTTAAAGTCGGTCCAATATTGGGAATAAAATTGAGTAACCCAGCAAGTACCGCATGAGCCAGTGCTAAGGGTACTTGTAAAATTAGCAGTCCTAACCCGCTTAAAAAGGCAATAAATACCATTTCAATTAAAGCGCCAATTGTCCAGTTTCCCAAGCCTTCACCGCATAAGGTCAAAATTTGTTGGACGCGATGGCGGTAAAATGACGGAAAACAGCGTACAAATATGTTACGATAGGGTTGAGGATTAGCTAACAGCATCAAAGTTAGAACTATGACTAGTAGAAATTGTAAGACGGCAGTCACTCCAGTAGAGAAAAACGCGATCGCTTGTCTGATCAGATTTTCAGTTAATGGCTGTAGTTGTTGAATTAAATTATTAATATCTGGTAATCTCGTCACATAGGGGCCAATGATTGTACCTTCTAACCAATTGCTCATCTGTTGAATGCGAGCTATTCCACTAGGAAATAACTGTACTAATTCCTGAAACTGGGAGATAAAAGGTGGCACAATGACCAGGAAAAAACCAACCAATAAAGCGAAGACAATCACTATACTCAGCCATACAGCCCAAATGCGCTGCATCCCCGACCTTTGAAAGCGCCGCACTAGTTGGCTAATGGCTGTTGCTAGGACAATGGCTGTAAATAAAAGTAACAATAACTGGCGAATTTCCCAGAGTATATAAAGTGAGATCACCAGTACCAAAAATCCCAGTAATTGGCCTATTTTCATATTTTCCATAATCCGTGATCTCTACCGCATAAATTGCCGCTACTGACCAATCAAATCGGACTGCTGATGAAAAATCAATTATTTCAGGTTTTCTGGGTTATAGGAACAGCAATGACGCTGCTTTTAACTGGGTGTAAACAGGTAATTGAGTATTTACCACCGTTACCTGAGGTGGAGATGCCATCAGCTAATTTACCACAGTTACCACAAGTAGCCCAGTCTGATACAAATGACCAAATAGAGATTTTAGTTACACAACTCATTAATCAGAGGCGTGAAGATCAACAACTCCCGCCTTTAGAGCATAATGAAAAACTAGCACAGGTGGCTCGTAATTACAGCCAACAAATGGCAGAAAATAACTTTTTCAGTCATACCGGTATTGATGGTAGCACCCTAGAAGATAGAGTTAAAGCTGGTGGTATCATCTACTCGGTGGTGGGTGAAAATATTTTCCAAACTACGAATATTCCCGAACCTGCAGAAGTAGCTGTTGATGGTTGGATGCAAAGTCCCGGACATCGTGAGAATATTCTCCGTCCGGTTTTTACAGAAACTGGGGTAGGAGTTTGGCGAGTTAACAACACCTACTATATAACTCAGCTATTCTTGCGCCCTTGAATAGGAATTAAGAACTAGGAGAAATGTCAGCACCTTTCTTAGAGGATGTTTGATAAGTTTTCCACAGGTAATTTTTATCTTAGGGAACAGGGAACAGGGAACAGGGAACAGGGAACAGGGAACAGGGAACAGGGAATGGGGAATGGGGAACAGGGAACAGGG
>NZ_JAQMUH010000152.1:0-6714 GCF_028331025.1 Anabaenopsis arnoldii
ACTATCAACTGCACTAGGCATCCCCCCGTGCCATTGACATCACTTATATAATACCAATGTGCTTTCATTTAGCGATTGCTACACACAGATGCAAGCTCTGCGTAGCGATCGCCTGTGCCAGTTGCGTAAGTCCTAAAAATGTCATACTCTTGGAGTTATTTAACTCCATTATCAGTATTGATTGGCTTTATTATTATGTGTTTATTCATTCAAAGAGTAATTGTAGATTGGAAAAGACATCTACAGCCATAGTCGAGAATAATAAGGGGCGATGAATCATATAGCAGTAGTTAATTAGATTAATCTTGTTTAACTCTGAGGTTTTCATCCATAGTCAGGATTTTTCTGGCGTTAACTATATGCTCTTCAGACACTTGAGGATGTTCCCCATTAGTTGTAATTATTAGTTCTCCAATAGCATCCTGGGCGTGTTCATTGAGAGAATCAATTAATAAACTGGGGGTGGTACTGTTGGATTGGGCAATTTCCTCAATAGTTACCAGGGGATGCTCTTGTTCTACTATAGCTTTTAACGCCTGAATTTCATGGTTGGGGAGGATTTCTAAAAGTTTCTGCCATTGTTCAGGTAAAATCTCAGATGTATTGATTGTCTCTACAGAATCAATTAACTCCGTAAAAGGAAACACATCATTGCCATCTTCATGGCAATTTTCAGGTGATAGTTCTGGATTTAATGTTTCTGGTTGTTGAAGTAATTCCCATACTTGGCTTTGTAATGAGTCTCTTTCTGCTTGCAATAAGGATATTTCTGATGTGAGTTGCTGTAATTCTGATTGCTTTTCGGTGATTTTATTTTCTAGGTAATTGAGGTTTTCGGCTAAATTTTCCGTTTCAGTTTTGGTAGATAATAATAATTGTTTTTGGTCATTAATCTGTGTTTCTAGTGCTTGAATTTCCGTTCGCAGTTCATACATCTTTTCCTCTAGTTGGGGTTTGAGCCTATCTAACAGAGTGACATTAGTCTCAAGTTCTTGTTTTTCTTCCTGGAGTTGATAGATTTGATTTTGCAACTGCATAATTTCACCGCGAAAGGTATTACAATTCAACTCCATACGACGTTTTTCGGTTGTGAGTTGAGAGCAAGTATGATGCAGTTCTGTTTTATTTTGTTCCAGAGCTTCTATTTCAGCATTGAGGTTAATGGTATCGGTTTCTAACTGCTGTTTTTGGGCTGCAAATATACCTAAATCTCTATGAATTTTATCTCTTTGAATACGAGACTCTGATATTTGATTTTCCAAGCTTTGTGAATCTGCGTACAAGAAGTTACGAATCTCTTCTATTTGATTAACTTCTTGAACAATCCGCCGTTTTAGTCCCTCCATTTCTTTAATGCGCTTGCGATTGGAAGTTAAAATCATCATTTCATAATTCCCACGGCGCTTATCTGTAAATAATATGGCTGCATAGGTAGAAATTATAGTAATTATACCGGTGATTAAGGCTTGGTTGAAATTCCACTGGGGGACAAGACTAATACCAAAGCTGATACTAAAGGCGACGATACCTAAAATATATCGATTACTGATGGTTGCTGATGGCATATTGGTTTTTCTCAGGCTATTTGAGTTGTTAGGATAGGTATGTTTTAATGTCATTATTACTTAGCAAGATAATTGTGAAATATCTAACTATAATTCTTTGTGGATTTTAGGGTTTACTAGAACAAAATATCACCAGAGAACTAATTTCATGTTCAAAGTAAACAAACATCATGATAGGGGCTTGTAATCGATTTTAAGTGATGATTTCATGGGATGTGATATGTATGGGGATGAGATACTGTTAAATCTGCTTTTAAGAAATCAATAAACTGTCTTGCTGTACGTCCAGAACGACCATTGTGGCGGGTTGCCCACTGTAATGCTTGATATTCTAAATCTTCGGGAGTAATATTAATTTGGGCTTGTGCTGCTAAATGTTGGACAATTTTTAAATAAGTATCCTGATCCGCTGGTGCAAAAGTGAGAGTGATACCAAAGCGATCGCTAAAAGAAAGCTTTTGCTGCATTGTATCCCAGGAGTGGATTTCGTCATGATCTTTGGGTGTGGGTCTGTCTGTAAAAAACTCGCGAATTAAGTGGCGACGGTTGGAAGTAGCATAAACCACCGCATTTTGGGGACGTGCAGTCAAATTACCTTCCAAAACTACCTTAAGTGCTTTAAAAGCATCATCATCTTCTTCAAAGGAAAGGTCATCAACAAAGATAATAAATTTTTGTGGTACTCCCCGCAACTGCTCGACAATTTTGGGCAAATTGTGCAAATCAGATTTTGTGACTTCGAGCAAACGTAGATGGCGATCGCTATACTCATTTAACAAAGCTTTGACGACAGAAGATTTACCCGACCCCCGACTACCGTAAAGTAGTATATGCTGTGCCACCTCTCCTGATAATAAAAACTCTGTATTTTTGATTAAAGTTTCTTGTTGAGACTCGTAACCCACTAAAGTTTTCAGGTTGATCGGGTCAGGGTACTTGATACCTACAAACTTACCTTCTTGCCAGCGCAACGCATGATATTCTACAAATAAGCCTGTGCCACACTGGCGATAATGAGCTGCCAAATCCTCCACAGCATCGCCCCAATTATCTAACTTTTGTAGTAATACTTTGAACTTTGTCTCTATACCAATGTTTTGCTCTGTGTACCAGACAATAGGTGAAATGGGTAACTGAGCTACAGTTTGCACCCACTCGCTCAAAGAAGCACTACTACATTCATAAAGATTCTGCAACACCTGTAAATCATGCTCCACTGCTGCTAGTAACGACCGGGGTAAATCTTCAAAGTCTTGCTGTTGAGCCAGTTTACTAAAAGGATTCTCACTACGGAGAATTTGACTGATTAGGTAGTCTTCCCAATTTTGATGTTTAGCACTTAATGCATAAAAATAACTGCCATAAGCCTTGAGACAACTCCGTGCATCGGCATCAGTGTAACGTATAGCTTGCAACAGATCAAGAAATGCCATCCCCACTTCGCTTTCCAATACAGATTGGTAGAGTAAAAGTG
Organism: Anabaenopsis arnoldii; assembly: GCF_028331025.1. Taxonomy (NCBI): domain Bacteria; kingdom Bacillati; phylum Cyanobacteriota; class Cyanophyceae; order Nostocales; family Nodulariaceae; genus Anabaenopsis; species Anabaenopsis arnoldii. Next base: position 3,040 of record NZ_JAQMUH010000152.1, read on the forward strand.
ATGCTGCTTGACATTGGAGAAATTGAACCTGGCTATGGCTATAGGATGAATTACGTGGCATCGCTGGATTATCCATCAATTAACAGGGTAGTTTAAATAAGGCACTATGGTCAATTGTCTGCTAACCCTGGTAGTAAAGTCAAAATCTACATGGCTGTTAACATAGACTCCGCGAATGTGAATGTGTGATCTTTGTCTCCCCTGAAACCGGTTGCTCCGGGATAAATTCTTAATCTTTGACTTGCTGAAAATATCCGGTTTTTTGGCGTTGGTGATGATCTATAAAAATAGGGCTGTATATAATTATGGGGTTGAGGATGCTGGTACTTCTAGTCTAAGTATTGAGAATCATAATTACTCTTAGTCAATAATTAGCCCCACGAGAAATGATGTATTTTGTAATTAATAATACATTTTTTGCAGAATTCTATCAGTAGAACCAAAGAGCATCAGCCAGTAATCAATGCTTAAATTTGCTCATATCCATCTGTGGATAGTTGTTTTATTGCTGCTATTGGGCTGTGAAAACTCAAGGCTATACAGTATTTAGCAGCCTAATTTAAATTAAAAAATTAAAGTTATCTTGCCATTATGGCAGGTTTTAATTTGATAGATAAGATATGAATAGATTGGTTCAATTTTTGCTGTGTATCGAAACTGCCAAATTCATCTCAAGCAACGGTACTTTTACCAAGTAGGACATCATACATGTTATTACCACTGTCTTCTCAGAAAGTTATCGAATACCTGAAAGAAAGAGGTATGTATTCCTCAGAAGATGGCGCATTGAATAAATATGACTTGCTCAAAAGTAGTCAACATAACTTAAATTTACTCTTGAGTTTAGGAGATAATCAAAAACTGCTGGTTAAACAAAAATGTCATCTTGAAAACTATGGAAATTGCCATGATTTTTTTAATGAATGGCTATTTCAGCAATTATTACAGCAGTTTCCAGTTATAGGTAATATAACTGAGATCGCACCACTAATAGTAAATTTTGATCAAGAACATTCTATCCTGGTTCGTAATTACTTAACTGAATATTCGGAACTAGGAGAATTTTATGGTCACAATGCTATTTTTCCGCCAGAAATTGCTACCGCCATTGGTAGTACATTAGCGGGACTACATCGCGCTACCTTCCAACAGCGAGAATATCGTCAGTTTATGTCAGCTGGGCCTCAAGGACAGTTTCGCTATAGCTTTTACAATCCAGCCCAAGGGGTGGATTCTATTACCCCAGAAATATTTGGTACAGTTCCCACTGAGGCGTTAAAGTTTTACCTTCTCTACCAAGGTTATGAGACTTTAGAATCAGCGATCGCCGATTTGGCTTATGAATGGGAACCTTGCTGCTTGACTCATAATGACCTCACCTTAAATAATATTTTAATTCATTCTCGTTGGCATCAGTTAGATAATTGCCTGATTAAACTGATTGATTGGGAAGCTTGTGGTTGGGGTGACCCCGCCTTTGATATAGGTACCCTTATCGCCAGCTATTTAACAATTTGGCTTTCTAGCTTAGTAGTAGATCCCACCCTTGAGTTAGAAGAATCCCTGCATTTAGCGATTACACCCTTAGAGTTGCTACAACCTTCATTACTGGGGTTAATTCGGGCTTATGTCAAAACTTTTCCCATGATTTTGCAGTACCAAAGTAACTTTATTGTCCGAGTTATTCAGTTTACAGGACTGGCGCTAATTCATCAAATTCAAGCAAATATTAAATCTCTTAAACATTTTGGCAATAGTGACATTTATATGCTTGATGTTGCTAAGAATCTCCTTACCATACCACAAGAATCTATATTGAGTATTTTCGGCGTTTCTCAGGGGGAAATTCTCAACCCTTTGACAGAATTTCATCAACTCCCCCAAAGAGAAAAACAACAGCAATTAGTTCCTCTTTATTACCAAAAAACTCGCCTGCGGGGTTGTTAATCACAGCCAACGGTCACCACCATGTTTGTTTAAGTAATTCTTAATATCAAGTAATGCTATACTGTCCCACCTATACATTGCAAACTTACCTGCTGGATATTGCTAAAAATATCGAGATAAATTCTAAGTTTTGTATTTCCCACCCCCACTATCAATCTTTTTCTTTACCTGCTAAACTAGCAGAGAGATTTCAACAAAATTCTCCGGCTTTACAGCATAAATATCTGACTCTACTACTGAGAAATTTCCTTTACGGTATCTACTACAATGGTTCCCTAAAAACCACCTTGGCCTTAGATACTGAAACTAGTAATTGCTGGGGACACCAAAATTTAGAAACTCATTCTCTCTTAGATGTTGATTGGGGATTTTACGAACAACTACAGACGAGCAATCACGGTAAAGGTTATTTTGACCCCAGTTGGCGGGTATTGAGTCGAGAACCTGATGGTACTATGGCAGTCACTAAAGGCGGTTTGACGGTATATATTGAGCCAGACTGCCATCTTAAACCTAGTAAAAAGTCTCCCAAGGTGGGGGAATTAGTGGCGATTTGGATGCCTAAAAACCGACTGCAAAAAGGCTGCTACTTAGCAGTTAGCAATGTAGGACAGGAAAAGCAAAGTAACCTAGATGGGAATTTAGGTACCGGGAGAATCTACTTTAATTTTACCTCATCTGGTGCGATCGCCTCCATGGATGGACTAACCCAACAACTCAACGCAGCCAATATTGCTTTTACCTTTCAGGTTCTCTATCATCCCGCTGCCTACGGACGCTATGACTCAGGTATACTCTACTTTGAAGCTCAGGACTATCCAGCATTGCACAAAATCCTTGAGAATGTTTATAGGGGGTGTGAATCTCATTTCCAAGCTGAAATACCCTTATTTACTAAGTTTTTAGCCCCTGGATTGGGTTTAGCTGAAGAGCCTACCCAAAAATTTGCCACTCAAGAAAATTTTGGTATCAACCGTTGCCAAATTGTCGCCAATGCTTTGTTGGAGGCTTGGGAACAAGGTCAAAATACAATGGAGGAGCGTATGAGAATGATTGAGCAACATTTTGCTCAACATTCCATTGATTTGCAGCATCCCTACCTCAACCCCAGTTCTGAGGATATCTACTACCCTTTAAAATAATGTCTTTTACCTATCATCGCACTATTCGCCTTGCAGATACAGATGGCGCTGGAGTAGTTTATTTTGCCCATGCTTTATCTATATGTCATGAAGCCTACGAAGCATCTTTAGAAGTATCGGGTATTAATCTCAAAGATTTTTTTACTCATCCATCTATAGCTATTCCTATTGTTCATGCTAATGTGGATTTTTTTCGCCCAATGTTCTGTGGAGACCAGTTAGAAGTAAGTTTATTTCCCCATCAAATAACTGCGAATAAGTTTGAAGTTAGTTATGAAATTATACTGGCAGATGTTCTAGTTGTTAAGGCTGTGACTCGACACGTTTGTATTGATGCAGTGAGCAGAGATAAGCGGGATTTATCACCTGAGATGATTCAGTGGTTGGAAACTAACCGCCAAGAGACAAAAGCGCTAGAAAGAAGAAAGTTAAGAGGATGTTTGGAAAGTCATGATTAGTGTATCAACTATTGTTTGACCCCACCCCCTTCCTTACAAGGGTAGGTTTTTAATATGATCTGTGAAGGCAAGACTACCGAAGACAAGGAAGGAAAGTGGACAAGGAAGATTTTATACGGACAATGGTC
>NZ_JAQMUH010000153.1:0-35510 GCF_028331025.1 Anabaenopsis arnoldii
AGGGAACAGGGAACAGGGAACAGAGATTAAGAAGGAATATTCAGGCATTTTCTTCAATAACCAACATTATTTCCCTTATACGGTAAGCCTTTTCGGATTTTATCAAAACAATTTAGCATATTAGGTACTGAAGAACCAAAAATTTTTAATTGTCTGTGAGGGTGAAGAAACTGAACCAAACTACTTTAAATCTTTTCGTGTTCGGAAAGATGTAATTGATGTGCGAGGATTGGGCTATAATCCAAGTAAAATAGTAGAAAAAGCGCAAGAATTGAATACTGAAAATAAAGGAGAATATGACCAAGTTTGGTGTGTATTTGACCGAGATGATTCGCCAAAACAAGATTTTAACAATGCAATAGCAAATGCTGAAAGAGTAGGATTTAAAGTTGCTTATTCTAATGAAGCTTTTGAATTATGGTATGTTTTACATTTTGAATTTCTTGATACCGGAATTACCAGAGAAGATTATATTAAGAAATTAAAAACGCACCTGAATCAACAATATAATAAAAACAGTAATAAAATTTATGAACAAATAGAACATTTACAAAATACTGCCATTAAAAATGCTGAAAATCTTCTCAAACAATATAATCCACCCAACCCAGAAAGTGATAATCCTTCTACAACAGTACATCTTCTAGTTAAAGAATTAAACCAATTCATCCCATAAAGCGTCAGCATTTAACGCTAAACTTAAACCTGGAAGTTTGCCTAATATATTCAAATATTTAACCCCATATTATGACTGTTAACCTGATGATATTTTAGATCAGGTGGGCATTGCCCACCACAAACTTTTACAGCTTAAACTTCTGAGTAATACGCTTCATAGCTTCCTCCACATTTTCCCGACTATTAAAAGCCGAAATGCGGAAATAACCCTCACCCGCAGCACCAAAACCAGAACCAGGGGTACCCACCACATTTACAGTCTGTAGCAGCTTATCAAAAAAGTCCCAACTAGATAAATCATTGGGGGTCTTCACCCAAACATAAGGAGCATTGATCCCACCATATACAGCCAAACCTGCGCCAGAAAGTTGCTCACGAATAATTTTGGCATTTTCTAGGTAAAAACTTACCAATGCCTGAATCTGTGCTTGTCCTGCTTGAGAGTATACAGCTTCAGCACCCCGTTGGATGATGTAGGAAACCCCATTAAACTTAGTGGATTGGCGACGGTTCCACAACTTCCACAATTCCACATCCGAACCATCAGCAGCTTTAGCGGTTAGAGTCTTGGGTACAACAGTTAACGCGCAACGGGTTCCTGTAAAACCTGCATTCTTAGAGAAAGAACGAAACTCAATAGCACATTCCCTTGCGCCTTCAATTTCATATATTGAGTGAGGAATGGTCGGATCAGTGATATAAGCTTCGTAAGCAGCATCAAAGAAAATAATTGAGTTATGGGCCCTCGCATAGTCTACCCATGCTTGGAGATGTTCCTTGGTCGCAGTTGCTCCAGTAGGATTATTGGGGAAACACAGATAAATTAAATCGACTTTCTGGGAGGGAATCTCAGCTGTGAAGTTATTTTCAGCCGAAATCGGCAGATACACTAAACCCGCAAATTCCCCTTGATCGTTAGCATCCCCGGTATTACCAGCCATAACATTAGTGTCCACATAGACGGGGTATACAGGGTCTGTAACTGCAATAATGTTATTTTTGCCAAAAATGTCGAGAATGTTGCCTGTATCGCACTTAGAACCATCAGAGATAAAGATTTCTGAGGCATCTATATCAGCCCCTCTGGCTTGAAAATCTTGAGCGGCAATCTTTTCTCGCAGCCAAGCATAACCTTGTTCTGGGCCATAGCCTTTAAAAGTAGCGCGATCGCCCATTTCTGCCACAGCTGCGATCATAGCCGTGCGACAGGCTTCTGGTAGAGGTTCAGTAACATCACCAATACCCAAGCGGATAATTTTCGCATCAGGATTTGCTTGAGCAAAGGTATTCACCCGCCGAGCAATTTCGGGAAACAAGTAACCAGCTTTCAGCTTCAGATAGTTGTCGTTAATTGTTGCCATAGTAAAGTTTAAACAATTAGCCTAGATAAAATAGCTTATCTGTTTTTTTGTAAAGCTGCGCCAAAATCTCTCTAGGTCTCATCTGGTTGTTTTACCCAAACAGGTATAGACCAAAAGAAGTGCTACTCAAGCAAATACTCTCTTGAAGCTCTCAATAATTAGTTCTGATGACAGATTTAATGCCCAGGGTTGAATTGTTAACCTATGTCTGTAAGTAATAATAGTTACTAAATTAATAATCATGAACATTCTTGCTTGGATTGCTTTAGGTCTAATTGCTGGAGCTATTGCTAAAGCGATTTACCCGGGACATCAAGGTGGCGGCATTTTAGGAACAATCTTACTGGGTATTATCGGTGCTTTTATTGGTGGTAGCCTTGGTATATTCTTTGCCACAGGTAGATTTGCTCTAGCGGCTCCTACTCTTAGTGCTGCAGGCATTATCTTAGCAATAATTGGCTCAATTATTGCTATTTTATTGTGGAACTTGTTAACTTCTCGCCGTGCTGCATAAGTAATTGAGGTACATATGGACGTAGATAATTTTCTGCGACGTTACGCTGCAGGAGAACGAGATTTTACACAGGTAGATTTAAGCAGGGCTAATCTAGGTGGATTAATCTTAAATCAAGTTGATCTTAGCGGTGCCAATCTCAGTAAAGCCAATCTCCATAAAGCACATCTAGAAGCCGCAAATCTGAGTAATGCCGATTTAAGTACAACCTATCTGACATCTGCAAATTTAGAAGGCGCTAACTTGGAAGGAGCCAACCTGCACAAAGCCGATTTAGATCGTGCTAATTTAAGAGCAGCAAATTTGACCAACGCCAACCTGGAAGGAGCGAATTTTCGTAATGCTATCCTTCCGGATGGCACTATCTCCGACTAAATATTAAATATTACTCAATTTTGATTCCTGCTCAAAAATTGTGAATTTTTGAGCGGTAATTGTGGAAACTAAACCTTGGCAATGGTTACAGTTTGGGCTTGATTTTGATACTTACCAAAGCGTTCCGCGTAGGTTGTTTGACATGGTTCACCTTCCAAAAATAGGAGCTGCAACACGCCCTCATTAGCGTAGATGCGACAGTCAGCACTAGAAGCATTGCTAAATTCCAGAGTTAAGAAACCTTCCCATGAGGCTTCAGCGGGAGTTATGTTAGCAATAATCCCGCAACGCGCCATAGTTGATTTTCCGATACAAATAACTGTGATGTTCGGAGGAATCCGCAATCTTTCCAGGGATACACCCAAGGCGTAAGAGTTGGCGGGAATAATAAAAAATGATCCATCTTCATCGGTTTGTAGTGGAATCGATTCTAGGTTCTCAGGGTTAAACCGCTTAGGATTAACAATAGTACCTGGAATGTGTCTAAAAATACGAAAATCTGTGGGAGCCAATCTTAAATCATAGCCATAGCTAGACAAGCCATAACTAATGACTCGCCTATCTTCAACCTGGCGCACTAGAGAATTTTCAAATGGAGAAATCATTCCTAGTTTGGCTTGTTCGATAATCCATTTATCATTTTTTAGCACGTTTGACCTCTGTGTAAATAAATCTACAAACATCAACAATCATTTCGCTTACCTCTTGGATGCGTGGATAAGCCTGGGGTATCAGGTTAAGGTCGATGACTACGACGGATTTCGGTAATTTGGTCTGCTACATCTAACAGGGATTTTGGCATCTCTGTTCCTGTAAGGATAATATCAACATGAGCCGGGCGTTGTGCGAGAAATTGTAAAACCTCGGTTTCGGGAATTAAGCCAAAATTAATTGCTAAACTTAATTCATCTAAAACCACAAGAGAATATTTACCCGCACTTACTATTTTTTGCGTATATTGCCACAACTTTTGTAAAGCTTCCCCTTCCGCAAGGTCTAGATGGGGTGTGTCGATACAGCGGGGGACATCACAGCGAATCCAATCTAAATTTTGCCCTAATTGAATGGGGCGCTCTTGACCTTGACGAATACCACCTTTGAGAAATTGTACTACTAATACTGGTGTACCTTGACCTGCGATTCTCAGGGCTTGGGCTATGACACTAGTAAAAAAAATACGTTTTTTACTAGTAAAAACTTGCACTAATCCTGCCACTGGATAGGGTAAGCTCAGGGTTGAACTGGCGCTGGGAGTTTCTAATTGGGCAATCATAAATCAGTTAAAAAAATAGCAAAGAATTAGAAAATTTTACACACATTAGTAAAATCTACTGGGATAATTATAGTAATTACTAGAAAAAAAAGGACTGGGATGAGTTCGATTTCTTCTGTGTTTATACAAAGTTAAAACTCCTATCAACGCACTAAAATATAAAAGATTTTGACCATGAAAGATTGTATCTGCTAATCTGATACCTTGCGGGGCGTAGCCATAGGCAGTATAGTCTGTATAAAATTTCTGAGGTAATTCTCATGGTTTGGCAACGCCCCGATGGTCGACAACCCTATCAAGTCCGTCCTATCAGTTTTCATGGGGGTTTTACCCGCTTTGCTCCCGGTTCAGTCCTCACAAAATTTGGAGACACTCAGGTACTGTGTACGGTCAGTGTGAGTGAAGGTGTGCCTAAGTTTTTAGCGGGAACTGGCAAAGGTTGGTTGACATCAGAGTATAGAATGTTGCCTTCTGCCACACAAGAACGGCAAGCTCGGGAATTGTTGAAATTGTCTGGACGAACTCAGGAAATTCAACGTTTAATTGGACGTAGCCTACGAGGAGCAATTGATTTTGAGGCCTTGGGAGAAAGAACCCTGACTGTGGATGCTGATGTCTTACAAGCCGATGCTGGAACTAGAACAGCAGCGATTACAGGGGGGTTTGTGGCTTTAGCTCATGCAGTTTCTCAATTGTTGCAGCAAGGTGTATTAGAGCGATCGCCTTTATCTGGACAAGTAGCAGCAATATCCGTGGGTTTATTGCAAGGCGAGCCTTATTTAGATTTAAACTATATTGAGGATGTGGCAGCAACAGTAGATTTTAATGTGGTTATGAACCAAGATCTGGGTATAATTGAGATTCAGGGCACAGCAGAAGAAGGCAGTTATAGTCGGACTCAGTTAAATCACCTACTAGATTTTGCGGAAAAAGGCATTCAGCAACTGTTAATATTTCAGAAAGAGGCAATCTCAGACTGGGATCAACTGTTACCAGTCAACTAGAGATGTAATTAACCGCCTGCGTATAAGGTGATCAGCCTTTGTCCCTGTACAGCTTAAGTAGCCCATCCCATGGCAAATGGGAAATTCCGTGGGAATTCCTTAAAAGTTTCAAAAGTTAAAAAGGGCAATGGTCATAAATTAGTTATGGTATTGCACAGAAGTGGGCGATATGATGATTAAACTATGAATAACAAGGTTGAAGTTCTTCCGGGTATTTCCGACTTAGTGGCGCGATCGCTAGACTTGATTCTATCCAAGTTGTCAACCGCCATTAAGGAACGCGGACAATTTACCATCGCCCTAGCTGGTGGTAGTACACCGAAGCCATTGTACGAAGCGATAGCTAGTCAAAAACTCCCTTGGGATAAAATTCATGTCTTTTGGGGAGACGAACGTTATGTACCCCCAGATCATCCTGATAGCAATGAACTGATGGCGCGGCGTGCGTGGTTAGATCATGTTGATATCCCTGCCACTAATATTCACGCTATACCCACTTTAGACGGAGATCCAGCCCTATCAGCCACCAAACATGAACAGCATCTGCGAGAATTTTTCCATTCTCCCGCCAACGAGTTTCCCGCTTTAGATGTGATATTACTAGGAATGGGTGATGATGCACATACCGCTTCTTTGTTTCCCCAGACTGCGGCTTTAAAAGTCCATGACCGCTTGATTACAGTGGGTAACAAAGACGGAAACCCCCGCATAACCTTCACATACCCATTTATTAACGCTGCTCGCAGTGTGATTTTTATGGTTGCTGGTGCTAATAAACGACCAGCTCTAGCTCAAGTCTTCGCCCCTGTGGCTGATGATTTTACTTATCCATCCCGCTTGATTAAACCCCAAGGCGAACTGTGGTGGTTGCTGGATGCAGCAGCAGGTATGGCTCTACCACGCTAGCTATGAGAACTCCCAGATTGACTTTCCCATCAGGAGTAATGATTACCATCACAAGCTAGAGTTTTTTCCTGAGCGAATCTCTAATCGCCGGGAGATTCAGGCTTGTTCCTGGCCGCTTTTCTGTGTGACACTGTTCCAGAATTTTGGTGTCTACAGTGTTTTGTATGTTTACGAAGAGTATCTTACGATGATCTTGAACAAGGACCTAAATCGATGATCGTCTGTCCTAATTGCAATCACCCCAATCCAGACGGCGCTGTCCAGTGTGAAGCCTGTTATACGCCGTTACCAACCATTGGTCACTGTCCCAACTGTGGCGCAACTGTCCAGGCTGATGCTGCTTTCTGCGGTCAATGCGGTTATAACCTGCATTCTAATGGAGCAGCTACCCCCGCATCTGTGGCAATTCCCAACATCCCAGTAGAAGTACCGCAGTTAGTACAGCCTGATCCCCCTTTAGAAGTTTCACAACCTGATGCTTTGGGAACTAACCCAGACCCCAACACCAATCAGCCGGTTATTTCACCCCTACCACCAACGATAATTTCAACAGCTGTACCCGAACCCGCACCCGTGGTACCCGAACCCGCACCCGTGGTACCCGCACCCGCACCCGTGGTACCCGCACCCGCACCCGTGGTACCCGCACCCGCACCCGTGGTAACCGCACCCGCACCCGTGGTAACCGCACCCGCACCCGCACCCGTGCCATACCCTTCTATGACGCAACTACAGCAGGTAACTGCACGGTTATTCCACGTCCAGAGCGATCGCGAAATTGAATTACCACAAGGTCTATCTGTGATTCATATCGGCAAACCCAATGACCGGATTCCCCCAGATATTGATGTTTCGGGATTTTCCAATTCGGAAATTGTCTCGCGGATACATGCAGATATTCGCGTTGAGGGAGATTTTCACTACATAGAAGATGTGGGAAGTTCTAATGGGACTTACATTAATAACTCGCCCCTATTACCCGGTAACCGACACCGCCTCAGACCAGGCGATCGCATCAGTCTGGGTAAGGGAGATTTAGTCACGTTTCTATTTCAACTTGCCTAACTGATTTTTGCCATCCGAGAACTGTTCTCGGATGAGCAAATTATCCACATCAAACCAGGGACGGATGTTTACCAAAATTTACCTATGAAGGAACCAGGAAAAGATTTTTTACCAAAGCTGACACGCGTTGCTCCGCCCGTAGTAGAACCTATGGGACTAACTTGGCTAATTTCAGCAGCGATAGTGACTATCCTGTTATGGCAAGTTCCGGCAGGTGATTATATTTTATACCCTTTTAGTATCCTGGCAACTTGGTTCCACGAAATGGGTCACGGATTGATGGCTATGCTGTTGGGAGGACGGTTTCATCAATTACAAATTTTTAGTAATGGTTCCGGCGTTGCTAGTTATAGCATCTCCCAAGCTCTATGGCCAATTGGACCGGCTTTAGTCGCCGCCGCCGGTCCCATGGGTCCACCTATTGCCGGTGCTGGTTTGATTCTGGCTTCCCGTAATTTTACCACTGCTTCCCTGAGCTTAAAGATACTGAGTAGCGTTCTGTTACTTTCCACATTACTTTGGGTGGGTTCTGGGTTTGGATTGCTGGCGGTTCCCATATTGGGTTTAATTATTCTGGGAATATCCCTGAAAGCTCCCCAGTGGGTACAGGGATTTGCTATTCAATTTCTGGGCGTACAAGCTTGTGTCAGTACGTACCACCAACTGAATTATTTATTTAGCTACAGTGCCGGATCATTAGGAATTTCTGATACGGGACAAATGCAAAGGTATCTGCTTTTACCTTACTGGTTTTGGGGCGGGTTGATGGCGATCGCCTCTCTGGTGATTCTATTCCAAAGCCTGCGCATTGCCTATCGTGGGCAGTAATGGGTTAAAATCAATTCAGTCTCTGTATTTATTATAGCAAATGTGCCCGACATCACTAAGAATGCGGTTCACTGCATAAATCCTGAATGTAAACGTCCTTATCCTCAACCTTGGGGCAATAACTTTTGTAACAGGTGTGGCACACTGCTACGGATGTTAGACCGTTATGTGCCTCTGCAACCCTTGGTCGCGGGAGGATTCGCCCAAATTTACACAGTTTGGGATCAGAAGACCCAGACGGAAAAAGTACTCAAAGTTTTGGTAGAAAATTCACCAAAAGCACTGGAATTGTTTAGACAAGAGGCCGAGGTTTTAATTAAGTTGCGGCATCCGGGTATTCCCAGGGTAGAATCTGATGGTTATTTTCAAGTCAATGTACCCAATTCTAAACCGCGTCAACTAGCTTGTCTGGTGATGGAAAAAATTAACGGGTTGACTTTGGAACAGGTACTACAACAAAATTCTCCTCAAGGATGTCCAGAGGATTTGGTGTTAACTTGGCTTTCTCAGGCTATAAATATTTTACAGGAACTGCACAAACTCCAGATTATTCATCGCGACATCAAACCTTCTAATTTGATGTTACGAACTTCCTCCCCCACTGTTACCCTGACTCCGGGGGGAAGCAAGGAAGAACTGGTATTGATTGATTTCGGCGGGGTCAAACAATTTAACACCGCTAAGGTACGTCGAGAGTCCAGTTCAACTAAGTTATATTCTTCTGGTTACAGTCCCCCAGAACAGGTGACCGGTAGTAATATTAGTCCTGGGGCTGATTTTTATGCCCTTGGTCAAACGATGATTGAATTACTTACGGGTAAGCATCCGCTGGAATTACGAGATCCTCAAACTGGTGTGCTGCGGTGGCGAGATCAGATAAAAGTTAATCCGCAACTGGCAGATTTACTAGATGAAATGGTACTAGAAGATGTGCGATCGCGTCCAGGAAATGCAGGAATTATTCAGAAAAGATTAAATAAGATTATCCACCAATCTTCCGGGACTAGCTTATTTTCCCACATCCAGGAATCTGTGGAGCAAGGAGCAGCAAAACTTGCCGCTAAGTTTATACTTTTAATACAGGCCATTAAGAATCTATTCAATCATCTCACCAATGCCATAGGTAAAACAATTGTTTTGATAGCGCAAGCAATTCTCAAGGTTTTACAAGCTTGTGGGGCGACAATTTGGGCTATGCTACTAACTAGCCTTGGTACTTGCCTAGGTACGATTATTGGTTTCTTTGTAGCTGGTCGTACGGTATTAGGCGAGGAAGTTTCAGAATATATTTTGCGTCAGCTACCGGAATTAGTAACTAATACTCAAGCTATGGTAGCCACAGAAATGATAGTGTTTGTTGGCGCCGGTTGGGGAACCGCATGGGGACTAACCATCTCGGGATGTTTTGGTCAACGAAAACGGTTTTTAGTAGCATCGCTCATGGGTATGATCAGCTATGGGTTTAGTTGGTTAGTTTGGCAATTCATCACACCCAAAGATAGCGGTGAAGGACTATTGACAGTAATTTTAGTTGCGGTTTTTCTATTGACCTTGAGTATAGACTTTCGCAGCCATCACATAGTTCATGCTGTGGTGGCTACATTGGGTACTGCAATTGTCTTTGCACTGTTAATTATTTTTGGTTTCCCAACTACTGTTTTTGAATTTTCTGGTCAGTCCATCTTTTTAACATCATACCTGCCCATTGTTTTTTTGAGTTTGGTAGGTCTGTTAATGAGCTTTTGGTTAGGGGTGAGTTATTACCTGATTGTCCCCGGTTTGCGCTGGTTGGGGTGGCGTTAACGGGGTGGGGTAGAGATGGGATTTTGCCCACGCCTAAAACAAGATACCCCTAGCCGAAACGAAAAGAAAGCCAGGGGTATCACATATGTGGTACTCTATAAGGATTTCAGTATAGTGCCTTAGATTGACATACTCACCGATCTTGAATATCAGTGATTCTTGACAGTTCACAGTAACTCGCTGCCGAAGCAGTCTTATAGTCACTCCCTGTCCATTTAAAGTCGTGCCGATGCCCCAAGCCGACTATTGCATTTTAGCTTTTTGTTGTTTTTTAGGCAAGTTTTTTTCCAAGAATCAAAAAAGCCGTCGTAGAACAACGGGGTTTTAAACCCATTTTTTCGATAATAAGATAAATAGATGAATGTTTTAAAGCCTAAATCCAATTTTGTATAGTCCTTGAAGTAAATTTCTGAGATTTTTATAGTTTCTTGATCAATAGGTTACATTTGTGTTCTAGTGAAAATTAGTATATTTAATGACAGTTTAGTCCTCATGTTAGACAACCCTATCCTCAGATTGTAGCTGTAGAGGAAAAGCATTTTGTTCGGGAACACTTCTCTATGATGGAAACAAAGCCTGTCACATAAAATAGAGTAATGCTAACCCGTATTAAAGACTTAGTCGCAACATTAGCGCCCCGCTTAATTGAAATTCGTCGCCATATCCACTCTCACCCAGAAGTCAGCGGTCAGGAATACCAAACATCTGCCTTTGTGGCTGGTGTGTTGTCTTCTAGTGGTCTCCATGTAGAGGAGGGAATTGGTAAAACTGGGGTGATGGGAGAACTACAAAATACTGGAATAGATGAGCGTTTATTGGCAATTCGTACTGATATGGATGCTTTGCCAATTCAAGAACGGACAAATTTAGATTATGCTTCCCGTGTACAAGGTGTGATGCACGCTTGCGGTCATGATGTTCATACCACAGTGGGTTTAGGAACAGCAATGGTGCTCTCCGAAATAGCCGAGGAATTGGGCGCTAAAGTGCGGTTTTTATTTCAGCCCGCTGAGGAAATTGCTCAAGGCGCAACCTGGATGGTCAAGGACGGCGCAATGTCCCAGGTGACGGCTATATTAGGTGTTCATGTTTTCCCCTCTATCCCCGCAGGATCTATTGGTGTACGTTACGGTGCGTTGACGGCTGCGGCTGATGATTTAGAAATTATCATTATGGGAGAATCAGGCCATGGGGCGCGTCCCCATGAAGCCATTGATGCAATTTGGATTGCTTCACAGGTGATTACTGCGTTACAACAAGCTATTAGCCGCACACAGAATCCTCTACGTCCTGTGGTTTTGAGTATAGGGAAAATTACGGGGGGGAGAGCGCCAAATGTGATTGCTGACCAAGTACAGTTGTTGGGAACAGTGCGATCGCTACATCCGGAAACCCGGAGTCAACTCCCCAACTGGATTGAAAATATTGTGGCGAATGTCTGCCATTCTTTTGGGGCGCGTTATCAAGTTAATTATCGTCAAGGTGTCCCTAGTGTGCAGAATGATTATGCCATTACCCAATTGTTGCAATCTTCAGCTGAGGAAGCCTGGAGTAGCGATCGCGTCCAAGTTTTACCTGAGCCTTCTCTAGGTGCTGAAGACTTCTCTGTCTATTTAGAACACGCTCCCGGTTCGATGTTTCGCTTAGGTGTAGGCTACAAAGATAGAATTATTAATCACCCACTACACCATCCAGAATTTGAAGTCGATGAATCAGCGATTATCACCGGGGTTGTAACGATGGCTTATGCTGCTTATAAGTATTGCCAAAAAAGATAAAACTGCAACAAAAACAGCCTGTACCCGGACATACCCCAACATAGTAAAACCCACGCAAGTGGGTTTCAAATCCTTTTAATCACCTTCATCAATGAATGAGGGCGACTTAGCTAAACATTCGCTCCGGTTGTACTACCCCCCAATCTTGCTTGAATTTTGCTTTTAGCGGCTTTAAATTGTGTCGCCAGTTGCTCAGTTTGTTCAGTACTCAAGTTATTACGAATAGCAGCAAACATTGTGGTTTCTTCTTGACGAATATGATCGCCGACAATATCCATCAAATTTCTGACTCTATCTTTAAATTCCGCATCTGAGGGATTAATAGCGCGGATTTCTTCTAACAGCCGTTTTATGTGAGCATGTTCATCATAAAGTTCTTGGGTGTCGGAGTCACCATAGAAAGAACGTACTCTGGGGTAAACAACTTCCTGTTCAGCTTCGGTATGAGTCGTCAGGTCTTTGTAAGCTTGACCAAAATACTCCTGAATCTTTTGGGGATCGTTGCTTTGTAGTAATTCTGTAAACAGGATATTCACCTTATTGTGATCCATGCGGATAACATCCTGGATATTCATATCTTTTTTGTCACTGGTTTGGGTAACCGCGCTACCTACCGCACCACTAAAGGCTGCGATCGCATCTTGAACTCGTCCCCAAATCCCTTGATCTGCATTTTGTCCAGTCAGTTCACGCACACCTAAAACCTCTAAAAAACCTTTGAGTTGTTCTTGGTGAGCGCGGTTTTCAAAGTTAACCGTATTCAAAGGGCTAATGGCGGCCATGACATCAGCACCAACCTTTTGAGCCGCCTTGTGAATCAGTACACCACACATTACCTGTTGATGTTTTAATAATTCATGTTGAAATATTTTTTCATAAAAACTCAATTGAGATCCCTGCATTAATTCCCGGACTTGATTACACATTTCTTGAACCATTGGTTCTGGTTCTTTTCGGATGCCATACTGAATAATTGTAGTTTCCAGAACCCCTTGATTTTTCTGGTCATCTTCTAGCATCTTCCGGAGACGTTCAGATATTTCCACATCTGTTGATTGCGTCAAAAACAGTTGCTCATTTTCTATAAGCAACTGTTGAATTAGTTGCATACTTGCCAATTTTATGCCGATAGCATTTCGTTTGGTATCATCTAATGTCGTTACCATCTCCAGTTCTCCTCTGAAATTATTTCGTATTATTACTCTGTCTAAGAGTGACATATAATTTATGTAAGTTACATCTTTCTTTTGAATGATCGCCTTCACAACTCAAGATATAAAAATCAGATATAGTCATCCTATTTGACTTGAGAAATTATGATTGAGGAAAGGGAACAGGGAACAGGGAACAGGGAACAGAAATTGTTCATGAATCATTTAGGATTGCTATATATATACAAAAAGATTAGAATTATACTTGGGGAAATATAACTGTATAGCTGTAAATACCCCACAGGGAAGATAAAAATTTTTGGCAATTTTTATAAATTGACTCAAGGATACTGAAATAGATTTTCTCCAATAATACTAGAGCATCCTAATGGATAGGTATATTCAGACATTTAACCAAGCCAGAGAATTAATTTTGATGTTGGGGATGAAGTTATTTTCATAACTTCTCACTCAATAAACATCAAATCCGAGAAATTAACCTTACATATAGCGGCTCATATTCAACAAATTTCTTTTAGCTAAAAATAGGATAATAAATCATGGAAAGTACAGGAACAGAATCCAATTCCACACCATTTCCAAATATCCCACCAATTATTGAAAGCGACAACAGAGAGTATCAAGATAGCGGTGTACCTAGCACAGTGGCGATCGCTGGACATCCTTTACACCCCCTAACAATGATTTTTCCCATAGCCTTTTTAGCTGGCGGACTGGGGAGTGACTTCGCCTATTGGTTAACTAAGGATTTTTTCTGGGCCAGAGCTTCACTATGGTTAATTGGACTCGGACTTATAGGAGGACTCATCGCCGCCATCACAGGGATGAGTGACTTTTTGAAAATTGAACGTGTTCGCAAGCGCACCGCCGGCTGGATGCACTTATTTCTTAATGTCACTATTTTAGCGTTAACATCCATCAACTTAATTTTACGTCTGGGCGATGCTGAAGCCCGAATATTACCTTGGGGATTCTTCCTGTCCCTAGTTGTGGGTACGCTCACAAGTATCACTGGTTGGTTTGGGGCTGAACTTTCCTATCGGCACAAAATTGGTGTAGTAGGTGCTGGTAGCAGAAGATATCCCTAGTTCTTTGTGATGGAGGGTTAATAACTAATCCTCCTCACACTTCTGGGTCTAAATACAGAGAGATTCTGAATTCAATCACTCCTCAAGGTTTGTCAGCTCTCATCTTGGCTATTTTGCTCGCCATCAGGAAACAGGACTTGTAACTATATATTATAAATAGGATATATAACTAACAATAATGGGATATGCAAAGAAGAGTTAAAGTTAAACCTAATTGTAAAGAACAAAAAATTGAAGAACAAAGTGACGGGAGTTTGACTGTCAAATTAAAGTCACCCCCAGTAGATGGTAAAGCAAATGAGGAATTAATTAAACTCTTAGCGGAAAAGTTTAAGGTATCAAAATCTCGGATTAGTATTAAATCTGGTTTATCCTCTCGGCAAAAGCTGATTGAAATTGATACAGATAATTAATTGCTTTATTGTTATATCTAGTACAATCTACCAGTGAGTTTTCTATTCAATATTGATATCTTGTGTAATGGGAATATATCTAGATTGAGATTTTACTCGTTTGATCCACGCTTTGATACCGGGGAAATTTGTCAAATCAAAACCTCCTTCATGTGCCACATGAGTATAAGCAAACAAGGCAATGTCGGCAATTGTATAACGATCGCTCACAAAAAACTCATGAGTCATCAAATGATTTTCCATAACCTTTAGTGCTGCATACCCAGCGTCACGTTGTTGTTCTATAGCTGTGCGATATTCCTCAGGTTTACCTAAAATAGAGAGCCAAAATCTTGATTTAGCGATAAAAGGTTGATGACTAGATTGTTCAAAAAATAACCATTGCAATACTTGTGCTCTGAAAAAGCGATCATATGGTAAAAATTCTGTACCTTCACTCAAATACATTAATATAGCATTTGATTCTGCCAAATACTTACCAGTATCAATTTCTAAAACTGGTATTTTCCCGTTAGGATTCTTACTTAAAAATTCCGGTGTGCGAGACTCTCCTTTCAAAATGTCAATGGTTACTGTCTCAAATGGCATACCCATTTGTGTTAATAAAAGTCGCACTTTGTAGCTATTACCAGATGGTAAGAAATCATACAGTTTGAGAATTTTCATGTGAATAAGAATATAACAATCAATATCAAAATAAGTGATGCACTAAAATACAATATATTACGAAACAAAGTTGGAAAAACAGGATATATATTGTGAATATGCAGCATATTCACATCTGATTAAATTATATAAAAAAACCACAAATAACAGAAATGATAGTATTATTTAATGCTGGTGTTTAAAATTGCGATTTTATTCAGTGGAGTAAGATAAAACTATCTAGGGAATATTTACTTTAAATCAGTCATCAGCGGCTTTAATTTCGTGATTTCGGTTAGATAAAATTCGAGATTTAGTTGCTCAATATAACATTGCAGTTACGCAAAAAGTGGCAACTGTACTAAATAATCCTGAAACTCACAAGCGTGAATTGCAGCAGTTAAATGGGGGCTGAATATCTGCTTGGGCGAAAATTCACCAAATGGGTGTGAAGCTTATCAATGCTAGGGTAGAAAAAGTTAAGGAAAAACCAGGGTAAGCTCAGTATTCAAGCACCGAGCCTTGGCTGGTTTCTGGGAAGTATGGCAACCTCCACAGGAGAACTGCCAAGGCGAGTAAATTAAATCTTGTACAATTTTAACAACGGCAGGTAATGAATTAGTCCAACCAATTCATCATCGTATGCCGGTTATTTTGGCTCCACAAGATGACGATTTGTGCTTAAATCCCCAAATGGCAACACCGCCAAACACTACAGCAGCTATTGTGTCCATATCAAGTTCAAGTAATGACTGGCTACCCAGTTAATAGCTTGGTGAACAATTCTCGACATAATTATGCTGAGTGTATCATTCCTGTGAGTGAAGATCACCCACTTCCTGAGAATAGCTGTTCACAGTCCTTGAGCCGGACTTAGCGAAGGCGAAGTCTGTGGGTGCTTCACGCCAATTGCTGTATAACCATAGAGGCAAATATGCCAAGAACACAGAAAAACGATAATTTCATTGACAAATCCTTTACAGTGATGGCGGATATCATCCTGAAAATCCTCCCCACCAACAAGAAAGCTAAAGAAGCATTTGTGTATTACCGAGATGGGATGTCAGCCCAGGCTGAAGGAGAATATGCTGAAGCCTTAGAGTACTATGAAGAAGCGCTGACACTAGAGGAAGACAGTAATGATCGCGCGTATATTCATTACAATATGGGGCTAATCTATGCCAGTAATGGTGACCACGATACAGCTTTAAAAATGTATCACCAAGCGATTGAATTAAATCCACGTTTACCCCAGGCCTTGAATAACATTGCGGTGATTTACCATTATCAAGGTGAAAAGGCCAAAGAAGCTGGGGATAATGACGCTGGCGAAGCATTTTTTGATCAAGCCGCAGATTATTGGATTAGAGCCATCCGCATGGCTCCTAATAATTACATTGAAGCCCAGAACTGGCTGAAAACTACCGGACGTATGCAAATTGACGTATTCTTTTAATATTCTCTAGGTTGGGTTAAAGCTTTGCCAAACCCAATACCAAGAAACTCACCCCCACCTCCACAAGGGAGGCGGGGCGGGTTTGTCTCTCCCATTGAGCATAAGAAAAAAAATTAACCATTGAGAAACCATGATTGATCGGGAACAAGTTCATAAAGTAGCTCTTCTAGCTCGGTTAGAATTAACAGCACAAGAGGAGGAGAAATTTACCACCCAACTGGGAAGTATTCTGGAATACGTGGAACAGTTGAATGAAGTAGATGTGAGTGATGTGTTGCCGACCACAAGGGCGATTGATGTTAGTAATGTGACTCGAAAAGATGAGTTACAACCATATCCTGAGCGAGAAGCCATTCTTAATAGTGCGCCGGAACAAGAAGGGGAATTTTTTAAAGTCCCAAAAATTTTGAATAGCAACGAGTAGGGATAATTGCCTTTTTTTGGCGCTCCGTTTGTGGTGAAAACCATCCCAAGTTTTAATAGCCATGGTTTTGTATATTTCTTGGGCTTGTCCTGACTCGGATTGTACCAAAATGCCTTGCAATTGATTTTAATGCCCCTCATAAGGGCAATGAAGTAGTTAAAAGAACATTAAATTAAAGATAAACACAGATAATTTATCTGTGTTTATAGACAGGAGGAAATTATCCCCTGTTTAACTCGCAAACTAACACAGCACTTTTGTAAGTGTGGCTGTGAAGTTGGGGTAAGAAATGGCTGCTGCTTCGGCTCGGTGAATGGTGGTGATCCCAGTAGAAACCAGAGATGCGATCGCCAGACTCATGGCAATGCGATGATCTGTATGACTATCCACATCAGTACCGACTAAGGGCGTACCGCCAGTAATTTCCATACCGTCGGGTAATTCATTAACTTTTGCGCCCATTTTATTGAGTTGCTGCGCCATCACAGTAATGCGATCGCTTTCTTTGACTCGTAATTCCGCAGCATCTCGAATAATGGTTGTGCCGGTGGCAAATACTGCTGCTACTGCTAGGATAGGGATTTCATCAATCATTCTGGGAATAATATCCCCCGCAATGGTGCAGCTTTTTAAACCACTCGAACGCACTCTTAAATCTGCGACCGGTTCCCCAGCGACTTCCCGCTGGTTTTCCAGTTGAATATTGGCTCCCATGAGTGCTAAAGCCTCTAATATCCCGGTGCGAGTGGGATTAACACCGACGTTTTCTATCAGTAATTCAGAATCAGGTACAATTGCCCCAGCTACTAACCAAAAGGCTGCGGAACTGATATCCCCGGGGACAATAACTTTTTGTCCGTGTAATTGGGCCGGTCCCTTCAAAGTGACGCTATTGGTGTCTGGGTCAATAGTCAGTTCAGCACCAAAAGCCCGTAACATCCGCTCGCTGTGGTCACGAGAAAGAGCGGGTTCTGTGATGGTGGTTTGTCCTGGGGTTAATAAACCTGCAAGTAATAGGCAAGATTTAACTTGGGCCGAGGCGATGGGAGAATGATAATGAATCGGTTTGAGGGCTTGACCTTGAATTGCTAAGGGTGCTAAAGAATTACCCTTACGCCCCCAAATTTCCGCCCCCATTTGTTGTAAGGGTTGAACCACACGGGACATCGGGCGCGATCGCAAAGAACTATCACCTGTAACCGTAAAAAACCGCCCTGGATGAGATGCTAAAAGCCCTAACATCAGTCTGAGTGTAGTACCAGAGTTGCCAGCATTCAACACATCCATTGGTTCTTGGAGTTGTCCCAAACCAATCCCCTGAACCCGGACTAATTCGGTGTTCAGTTCAGAAATTTGCGCCCCCATAGCTTGAAAACAGCTAGCAGTGCTACGGGGGTCTTCGCCTAAAAGCAGCCCTTCAATCTGGGTTTCACCATGGGCGATGGCTCCTAACATTAAAGCACGGTGTGATATGGACTTATCACCCGGGACACGAATACAACCGTGTAAAGACAGACCAGTAGAGGGAGGGTGGATAATTAACTTGTGAGACTGGTCTGTTTGAGTTTCTAAAGTTATGACAGCAGCGGACATGAGGTTACCTAAAATCAACTTTTATTACTTGTTTGTGTTTGCATGTCGTGAATACGCAACCACTTTGTTGTCAGGGGTTTTCAGCCAGTCAAAGATAGGATGAATATTAGTAGTCTGTTGACATCAACTTTATATGTCCCCATCTTTAACTGAAAAAATTCTCTCTCAAGTACCAGGTGATGTTCTGGGAGCTTTACGTCAAGGCGATCGCCTGCTAGAATCTTTGAGAGAAAATACAGCACCAGTCCCCACAGTAGTTAAACACAGTCAGCAACCATTAGAAGCTGTAGACTGGGATGTAATTGTCTGTGGTGGGACTTTAGGGATTTTAATTGGTTGCGCCTTAGCAGTAAAGGGACTGCGGGTAGCGTTAATAGAAAGGGGAATTTTACGGGGGAGAGTACAAGAGTGGAATATTTCCCGCCCCGAATTGCAAGTATTTCTAGAATTAAACCTACTGAGTACCGCAGAATTAGAACAGGCGATCGCTACTAAATATAACCCAGCACGGGTAAGTTTTGCCGGTGGTACCGAAATCTGGGTAGAAGATGTCTTAAATATCGGCGTAGATCCAGTTTACCTACTAGATACATTAAAAAACCGATTTATCGCTGCTGGAGGTAAGTTATTAGAAAATACACCCTTCACTCAAGCTATAGTTCATCCAGAGGGAGTCATAGTCAATAACCAATATAAAACTAGATTATTAATCGATGCTATGGGAAACTTTTCTCCCATTACCAGACAAGCACGCCAAGGTAAAAAACCAGATGCTTTGTGCTTAGTAGTAGGAACTTGCGCCCAAGGTTTCCCAGTAAATACCACTGGCGACTTATTATTTTCCTTCACATCCTTAGAAAATCAATGTCAATACTTTTGGGAAGCTTTCCCAGCCAAAGACGGTAGAACCACTTACTTATTTACCTACATGGATGCAGAACCACAGCGCTTGAGTTTAGCCGAATTATTCGAGGAATATCTGCGACTACTACCAGAATATCAGGGTGTGGAATTAAACCAATTGCAATTTCAACGAGCGCTGTTTGGCTTCTTTCCCAGCTATCGGGAAAGTCCGATTAAAACCCCTTGGAACCGCCTGTTAACCGTGGGAGACAGCAGTGGTAGTCAATCTCCCCTAAGTTTTGGCGGCTTTGGGGCGATGATACGTCACCTCAAGCGGTTAACATTTGGGATTCATGAAGCACTGCAAACTAATCAATTATCCGCCCAAAACTTAGCACTGCTGCAACCCTATCAACCAAATCTCACAGTAACTTGGTTGTTTCAAAAAGCCATGAGTGTGGGTGTAAATCAGAAAATCCCCCCAGAGCAAATTAACGAACTACTCCGGTCTGTGTTTCAGGAAATGCAACAACTAGGGACACCAGTTTTGAAACCATTTTTGCAAGATGTGGTGCAATTTTCAGGACTGACAAAAACACTGTTAAGAACTGGTTTATTGCATCCGCTATTAGTGGCTAAAATTATTCCACAAGTTGGTATACTCAGCTTAGTGGACTGGATAGTACATTACACTAATTTAGGGGTTTACACTGCTTTATTTCAGTTAACCCCCATATTACAAACATGGATTAACAATCAACCCGCAGAACAGAAATATTATTGGCATCGTTTAGTTGATGCTTGGAAATATGGTTCTGGTAGTGACTACTTTGATGTTTAACGGCAATTATCATAAATATCCGCCCAAGTATTGAGTCTACTGGTGTGTTTGTGCTAAATCCAAGACTTCTTGGGTAGTTAAACTCCGTTTGTGCTCCATAGACGCTTGTCGCACCGCCTCTAAAACAGATTTCGTTGCTTCTGGGTTTAGAGAAATACCATGCTGCTGCAACAAGTTTAATAATAAATGCCTGCCAGAATGTTTACCCAGAAGTAAACGCCTCTCCCCACCTACCTCTTCGGGAGCAAAGGGTTCGTAAGTATGAGGGTTTTGCAGTACACCATGACCATGAATACCTGATTCATGAGCAAAACTATTTTCCCCCACTATTGCTTTCCAGGGATGTACATTGTGGCCTGATGCTGATGCTACCAGTCGGGATATTTCCCATAAGTGAGCAGTATCAATGCCTAAATTACTATTATGGATGTGTTTGAGAGCCATAACAACTTCTTCTAAAGCAGCATTTCCTGCTCTTTCACCTAAACCATTAACTGTGGTATTTGCTGATAAAGCACCCGCCTTGATCCCGGCTAGAGTGTTGGCTGTGGCTAAACCAAAATCATTGTGGGTATGCATTTCTACAGGTATAGACAATGCGTTTACTAATTTTTTAACTTGCGTGTAAGTATTGAAAGGATCCAGGACTCCCACTGTATCACAAAAACGAAACCTTGATGCGCCACATTCTTGAGCATCAAGTGCTACATCTAAGAGGAATTTTTCTTCCGCTCTAGAGCCATCTTCCCCACCTACGGAAACAAACAGTCCATGATCAAGGGCAAAGTTGATACTGTCTCGCAGTTTTTGTAAAACTAACTGCCATTTACCCTGAAATTTAGCATTTATTTGAATTGCTGATACAGGGATGGATATATGCACTCGCTGCAAACCACAATCTATGCTAGCTTGAATGTCGGAAATTACGGCGCGGTTCCAACCCAGGAGTTGAGCTTGTAAACCTAAGTTGACAATTTTGTTTATGGCTTGTTGTTCTGTTTCACCCATGGCGGGGGTCCCAACTTCTAGCTCATGAACTCCAATCGCATCCAGTAATTGGGCGATCGCTATTTTTTCTTGTAAGTCAAACACCACACCAGCGGCTTGCTCTCCATCCCGGAGAGTAGTATCGTTAATTACAATTCTACTCATTTCTTTAGTGTCTGTGACATCATACCTTAATATACAGAATTTTCACCAAAAAAGTAAGTAAAATTACAATTATTATCCGGAATTTTTAAGTAAATCAAAATACAATTTTACATTTCTATTCAATCAAAGCCCCACCACAACTTGAACCACAGCCAGCAGTACAGCCATAACAATAGTTAGCTGTTTGAATTTCAGTAATTAAGTCTAAAGTTCCAGACTCTAGCAATTTACTGACTGTTAATGATTCACCATTACCAGTTTTAGCTGGTAGGTTCATCATTTGATTAAAATCACAATCATAGACATTACCGAGGTAGTCAACCGACAGTTCATTACCACACATTAAGTGCTCAACTGTACTGTGATTAAAATGGGACTCTAAAAACTGTAAGTAGCTAGTATGCAGACTTTTTCTTTCTAAATATATTTTAGTTCTGCCAACCGGTAGATTAGTGATGGTAAATAAGTTGTTAAACACAATATCAAAATGCTCTTGCAAGAACCTTTTGTAATCTCCTTCTAGTTTAGTTTGCTCAGGGGCTAAAGAGAACTTTTCGCTAGTAGGTAAAGGTGGATTATATACTAAGTCCAAAATTAAATCATATTTCTTGCCATAACCGAGTTGATTCAGCCATTGTAAGGCTGTAATTGAAGCATCAAAAACACCATGACCGCGCATTTTATCAACATTATCGGCCATGTAGCAAGGCAAAGAAGCAACAACTCTTACTTGGTGTTTGGCAAAATATTCTGGTAAATCACCAAAACCATCTTCAAAATAAATTGTTAAATTAGACCTGACAATCACCTGCTTACCTGTAGATTTTGCCGCTTCTACCAAGGGCTTAAATCCATAATTCATTTCTGGAGCGCCACCAGTTAAATCTACAATCTCAATCTCCGGGAACTGGTGGATTAAAGTAATTAACTGTTGGCAAATTTCGGGAGAAAGTTCTTCTACACGTTTCGGACTGGCTTCG
This sequence comes from Anabaenopsis arnoldii, assembly GCF_028331025.1. Lineage (NCBI taxonomy): Bacteria > Bacillati > Cyanobacteriota > Cyanophyceae > Nostocales > Nodulariaceae > Anabaenopsis > Anabaenopsis arnoldii. The sequence continues at coordinate 22,193 of NZ_JAQMUH010000153.1, forward strand.
ACATGACAGTGATTACAAGCAAGATTACACCGCCTACCTAAATTAATTTGGAGAACAGAAATACTTTTTTTTGTCAGAGGAGAAGTAAGTTTATCTTTAAATGATGTTATGACTGGTGTGAATATATTTGTTTGAATATTTGACATGATTTTATATTCCCAAATTAGTTAACATTATTATGGTTTATCGAAGGTTTATCTAATTTATATTACTTTTTACTATCATTGTAATAATCTATAAATAATTCCACTAATCATCATGGCAATGGGTAAAGTTAAAACCCACGATAATAAAATATGATAAAAGACGCGGAAATTAGATTGGTTGTCAATCAGTCCTACACCAAAAATAGAACTAACTGAAACTTGAGTAGTGGAAATAGGCAGACCAAAATAACTAGAGGCTATTACTAAAATCCCAGTTACCATATTTGCAGATAGTCCCTGGTTATGATTGATGTCGGCAATTTTCTCGCCCATAGTTTCGGCAATTTTTTGGGAGTTGAGTAAACCACCGAGTCCCATGGCCATTGCTATGGTTAACATTCCTCCTTGAACCGAAAAATAATCAATAATTAAAATGAGGGAAACAATCTTAGGAGTGTCATTTAAACCTCTGGTAAAACTGATAATACCTGCACTGATCAAGTGGCAAATATTAACTATTTTTTCGTCGGGTTGCAGGTTAACTTTAGAACCGATGTATTGGAAGAATCGATGACTTCCTGCTGCTAAACAAATAGCAATAATAGGACTGAGAAAGAGGGGTAAAATAAATAAGCTGCCCAAAACTGCAAAGTTAACCTTGAGTCCAATAGCCACTAACCCTGCCCCCAGTATAGCACCTGTGATAGTGTGAGTTGTGGAAATGGGAAATCCTGTGATGGCAGCAAATAGCAAGGTTAAACCGGTGGTGATGGCTACAGCTAAATGGATTTCTGGTGCATTAGCGATCGCATCTGGAAATATACCTTGAGCAGTAAACCTTGGTACTAATGTACTTGCCCAGAAAACCGCAGCTACAGCACCAGCAAAAGTTGTAAAACTTGCCCACAAAATTGCTGTTTGGTAACTCATTGTGCGGCTACCAAACAGTGTTGCTACACCTTTAAAGTTGTCGTTGGCTCCATGGGAATAAGCTAAAAAAAGCGTAGCCAAAAATAAACTAATTATTAACATTTTTGGGGCGTTCAGAGTTAACAGCAACCACCACCGCTATAGTACCAGGTAGAATCGGTGATTAAAATTTCTGCTGGCTTGAAGGCGGCCAGTTTAGCCGCAGTTTTATCACAGACGGCTGCGGGAATACCACGCTGTAGCAGATGTCCATCCCCATCATTAAAACAAGATTCTATACCGGCATAAATTGCCGTTTTCCCGGTAAATATACAAGGGCCATCTTCGGGAATATCAACTTTAAAAGCAACAGAATCAAGACTTTCTAACAGGAGATGTGTTTCTAAGTTGTAAGTGTGGGAATCTAGCAGACGGTAAGGGCGGCGGGCGCGAATTTCAATTTGACCAAAACCGGCATTAACGATACTTTGAGTATATTCCTCATAAGTGAGCGCCCCGGATAAACACATAGCACGTAGTCTCTCATCCTGTTGTAAATGAGCAGGAATTGCACGGGTAGCAATGGGGTCGCTCATCTGCAAGCGTCCACCTGATTTTAAAACTCGATATGCGGCTTTTAAAGCACGGCTTAAGTCTTCTGGCTCAAAAATGTTAAAAAGGCAATTTTGCGCCACAATATCGACCCTAGCATCACCTACGGGCAGATTAAAAGCGTCGCCTTCCCGAATTTCTACAAAGCTGGGATCAAACCAAGGGTTTTCTCTAGCGGCAATTTCTAGATTACGTGCGGCGGCTTCTCGCATAGCTGCAACTGGTTCAATGGCAATTACAGCACCTGGATAACGAGAAAAATAAGCGAATTGCAGTGCTTCCAACCCACCACCCACACCGACATACATCACCGTGGGTTGGTTGGAAAGTTCATTATGGTGAACGGTGGTACCACAACCATAGTTCATTTGCTGCATTTCCCGGGGAATTTTCAGCCCTGGGAGTTGCACGGGTGTAGTTTGGACACAACACAGTCCCACTTCTGGTGTTTGTGCAACTTGACTGTAAAACTGTGCTGCTGTTTCTAGATAGGTCATTATAGTTTTGGTCTGATATGTTGTGTCTAGATGCGGCCTTGTGCATCCTAATATAGCTAATCATGATTTAAATCAAACAAGTGCAGATTTATCGATTCTTATCTGTAATTAGTTATTTCTTCAAGTACTATGACTCAAATTCGGATAATTAGTGATGTTTTCTCCACTCGTTGCATCTACCCCTGAACTTGAGTAACACTTGAGAGGGGTTACTCCCTTTGAGTTTTAACCAGATACAAGGGTGATTGATGTATGACTTCTAACTTTTTGAGCAACAAAAAGCGCCTGTTTGATCAATGGGCTCCCAGCTATGATTGGCTTTTTCCTTCGGTAATTTACCAAGCTATCCACAAGCGGTTATTGGAGTATGTGGATTTACCCCGGGGGGCTAATATACTTGATATGGGTTGTGGAACTGGAAAACTTCTTGACCGCTTACTAAATGAATTCCCTGATGTCCGTGGTACTGGTTTAGATTTGTCTCCAGAAATGTTGCGGATAGCCAGACAGAGCGATCGCCACCGTCCACGTTTAATTTATATTCAAGGTCAAGCGGAATCTTTACCATTTGGTGAAGGTGAGTTTGATGCTGTATTTAGCACTATCAGCTTCTTACACTATTTGGAACCTGAGCAGGTACTAAGGGAAGTAGCGCGGGTGCTTTCTCCGGGAGGGCGGTTCTATTTAGTGGACATTACCACCAAAAAACAGACAGTGCCCCAAGTGTTACCAATGTCTGATGGGAGGATGAGATTTTATAGCCCTCAACAACGTGAAGTTTTTGGCTCATCGGCGGGATTATTGTGTGTGACTCACCAGTATTTATTAGGTCCTGTTTTGCTGACAATTTTTGCTAAACCATCTGAGATTTAATCAGAAATATTACTTAACTGGTGGTAGCATTTCTAAAACTAGAATTTGTAAATCAGGAAACGCCAAGGGGGAAATAGTCGCATCTTCTGGCAAAATCGCTGCGCTTTCATACCCTAACTGAGTGGGTTCCCGAAAAACGTGTAATTGACGGCTAGTTACATCTAGCACCCAATAATCTGTAATTCCGGCTTGGGAGTAGGCTTTTGCTTTAGTGTCACAGTCTATTTTCAGACTACTATCTGCTACCTCAATAATCAGATAAACTTCTGGTGGTGTAGGATGATGGTCTGCATAGTCTAAAGGATCTACTTTGACGACAGCAATATCTGGTTCTGGTTCAGACATTTCATTTAACTTAATGGGGTCTTGAATGGATACCCAAGCCAGATTTGCTAATCTGTTCTTTAGCAAGTAATCTGTTCTTCCCACTGCTGACCTATGAGCTGTTCCTTTAGCAATCATCCATATAATCTTTCCTTCTAGAAGTTCCACTCGCTCGTCTACAGCAAAAATCCCAGCCGCAGCCATCCGGTGGTATTCTTCAACTGTCCACAGGCGAAGCGGTAAGGTTGTTTCTGTGTTTTGCATGATTTGTATAGCAAATGTGAAAATCGCCGGTATTCACATTTTAACATTTAATATTGACTTTTTTCTATTTCTGTGATAATGAGGTGACAAACATCAATAATCACTCAATGTGCCAAAATTTGAATTTCATCTAGTTGATTAATTACCACATCCGCACCCCGGACATGATCTGATTGACCCACCCAGGTAATACCAATGCAACCTGCGGCTTGAGCATTACGCCCCATTTGCATATCACCGACCGCATCCCCTACCATCAAGCTATGACCAGGTTCTACCCCCAAAGCCTGACAAGCCTGTAAAAACAAGATGGGATCTGGTTTACTCGGTCCGTCATCTACTCCTTTTTGCACCTGGATGTAATCATGCAATTGGTATCTGGTGACAAAATCACTGACTTCGGCTGTGGTGGAGGCGGAAATTATCCCCAGTTTGATTCCTGCGGCTGATAAGGATTTTAATAGCTCTAAACTACCTGGAAATAGTGGCGCTGGAGTGGTACTGAGATATTTTTCCGCTTCCTCTAAGGATTTGCGAGCGATTGTTAAAGACTCAAACCATCCTCTCCCAGTTTCGGCAATATATGCAGCTGCGGCGATTTCTGTTTCCCTGCGACTAGCTACCGAGATTAAACCGGCCCGGTCTAGGGTGTCGCTGTTGATACCAAAAGCCATTAATAAGGGCTCGCCAATACCGGGTATTTGCGCGTCTATGATCCGCACTGCTTTTTGTCCGAGCGATCGCAAATAGGCTTCTGAGTCTTCCAATGTACCATTTTTATCAAAAAAAACTGCCTCGATCTGATCAAAACTGATATTTCTACATTTAATATTTACCAAGCCATTTCACCTCATATAAACAGTTTTTAGTAGAGAATATAGTAAAAAACTCCGATAATTACTCCCATAATTATGGGAGTAATTATGAGAGTTTTGCACTTTTGGTCATCTGAGATAACAGGTTTTAACCGATACTTTTTTGCTCACTAAGGCTAACAAATACATAACTTAAGATTGTTTCTCAACCAGGGGGTATCAAGCAATGCACTCCAGATAAATTAAGCGCGCACCTGTTAAAAAATTCCTGAATCTAAATCTATAATAAGACCTTGGTTCTCGGCTTTATGTTTGAGAATTTCGTGACCAGGATTTTTTTAACCTTGTTTTAACAAAAGCATTATTGACACTCTCAGGTCTAAAGACACTGATATTCTGCTGACAGAATAACTTTAGGTCTAACCCCACAGTCTTACTCTCGCTATGATCGTCAAATACCGTCTACCCAGTCGGCTAAAGTCTAAGCCTAGCTTACTGGCTACTTTTCACAAGCAAAGACAACGGTGGTTGTAACCACCAAGTCGCCTCCCTGTCAGGGCTAAAGCCGCTGAGTTTCCCGCTTACCGCGATATTTTTATCAAAGAAAGTGAGCAAATCATTCCTGTTCAACAGCAGACGGAATATCGTCTTCAAAATCGGTTGCTACTGGGGCTTCCGCATCTATTGTAGTTACAGCTGATACTTCTTCTGTAGCCGGAGCTTCTGCTGTAGCTTCTAGCGCCTCCTCAGCAGCCACAACCTCCTCAGCTTCGGTAGGCGCAGCGGTAATACCTTGCTGTTTAGCTAACATCTGTTCGCGATACTTAGCCGCCATTTCTTCGGCTTTATCATAAACCAAATCACGGTTTTTAATCATATCACCGGGTTCTGGTTCCAGCTGCTTGGTAGACAGGGAAATCCTACCTCTTTCTGCATCCAAATCAATGATCATGACTTTAACTTCATCATTGACATTGAATACGCTGTGAGGTGTATCAATATGCTCGTGGGATATTTCCGAAATGTGTAGCAGTCCGCTCACACCACCAATATCAATAAATGCACCGTAGGGTTTGATACCACGAACCGTACCGATGACCACTTCGCACACTTCCAGACGGTTCATCTTGCGCTCAACCAGCGCTCGACGGTGGGAGAGAACTAGGCGGTTGCGTTCTTCGTCCACTTCTAGGAATTTTAATGGTAGTTCTTCGCCCACCAATTCTTCTTTGGCTTTGCGGGTACTAATATGAGAGCCGGGGATAAAGCCGCGTAATCCTTCAATGCGGACTAATGCACCACCGCGGTTAGTAGCAAACACACCGGAGCGAACAGTAGCATCTTCTGCTTGTAACTGCCGCACACGTTCCCAAGCCCGCATATATTCGATGCGACGAATGGAAAGGGTGAGCTGACCATCTTCGTTTTCATCGGTCAGGATGAAAAATTCTCTGGTTTCGTTGGATTGTAAAACTTCTTCCGGGGCATCGACCCGGTTAATAGACATTTCTTGTATAGGTATGTAGGCTGCTGTTTTAGCACCTATGTCAATCAGAGCGCCGCGCGGCTCTATACTGAAAACTGTGCCCGGGACAATATCCCCAGGGCTAAAGTGATAGTCATACTTATCAAGTAGAGCAGCGAAATCTTCGTGAGTGAATCCAATTTCTGTAGCGGTTAAGTTCTGATTGACCATGCTGATTTGTTCCTGGTTCTAGTCTCCGTAAAGGTTGTGGCATAGGCGTGATGTATATGCAAGGCACTACGAGGCAGGTACACCTACATCTTTTTTTATATTAGCTTATAAAAGCTAGTATTAAAACATATTAACTTCCAGATATTAGATTATATCATATTATTTTATGACTGCAATGATTTTTTTATGCTGATTTAACACTGCCTGGGTATTGACAAAATGACATATCCGCCGATAACACCATTGTGATCGGCGAATAATAAGATTTAAATGCCCTTAACATTCCGGTAAGAGCAGTTTATTTTTCTTCTTTCTTTTCGATGCGGGGGGGTTCGCGGAATGCGATCGCAAAGAAAAGAACTCCTATGGCCAAAGCCAAAATCAAGATATATGCAACGCTTTCCATATTAAAAGCTCCTGCGTCATTAATTAGTCAGTAATTATGGTTTTTGAGTATTTGACGACTTTTGTGGCTAATTACCAGGCATCAAGCGTCTTTGTTACGGGTAGGTCTTGGGACTGGGTTATGGCAAAAACCATTCCCCAGCCCCTAATCCTCAGAAATCAGAGGAATTGCTTACGCTTCCTTACGTACACGGGTGGTCTTGTCACCAACTTTCTGGAACAGACCCCATTCAACTTGTTCTTCCAGGTCAGCATCAACACCGGCAAATACGTCTCGGTAGATTGTCCGAGAACCGTGCCAGAGATGACCAAAGAAGAACAGAAGAGCAAATACAGCGTGTCCGAAGGTAAACCAACCCCTGGGGCTGGTACGGAATACACCGTCAGAGTTCAAGGTTTCGCGGTCGAAATCAAAGATTTCGCCACCTTGAGCCTTACGGGCGTACTTCTTCACATCGGCTGGATCTGTAAAGGTTTGACCATCTAGGTCACCGCCATAGAAGCTAACGGTAACACCAGTTTGTTCAAAGCTATATTTGGATTCTGCCCGACGGAAAGGAATATCAGCGCGGATGACTCCATCAGCATCAGTCAAGATCACTGGGAAGGTTTCAAAGAAGTTGGGTAGACGACGCACGGTCAATTCCCGACCTTCACCATCTTTGAATACCGCGTGACCTTGCCAAGATTGGGCGATACCATCACCCTTAACCATTGGGCCTGTACGGAATAGACCACCTTTAGCTGGGCTATTACCCACATAATCATAGAAAGCCAGTTTTTCAGGAATTGCTCCCCAAGCTTCTGAGAGGGTAGCGCCTTCAGCCAAACTGCTTTGTACGCGACGCTCAATTTCCTGAGTGAAGTAGTTTTGATCCCACTGATAACGAGTAGGTCCAAACAGTTCAATAGGGGTGGTAGCGTTACCGTACCACATAGTCCCAGCAACTATAAATGCTGCGAAGAACACCGCCGCAATACTGCTAGAAAGTACGGTTTCAATGTTCCCCATCCGTAGGGCTTTGTATAGCCGTTCGGGGGGTCTAACTGTCAGGTGGAATAAACCCGCAATAATACCAACAACCCCTGCGGCGATATGGTGAGCCACAACGCCACCAGGGTTAAATGGGTCGAAACCCGCCGGACCCCATTCTGGCGCTACTGGCTGAATACTACCAGTGATTCCGTAGGCATCAGAAACCCACATACCAGGGCCAAATAGTCCAGTGAGGTGAAAAGCACCAAAACCAAAACAAAGTAGACCGGATAAGAACAAGTGAATGCCAAACATTTTTGGCAAATCTAAAGCAGGTTCACCAGTGCGAGGATCTCTAAAGAGTTCCAAATCCCAGTAAACCCAGTGCCAAACGGCTGCTAGGAACAATAAACCGGAAAGGACGATGTGAGCCGCAGCTACACCTTCAAAAGACCAGAAACCAGGGTCACTTGCAGGTCCACCGGTGACGCTCCAACCACCCCAAGATTCGGTAACGCCTAAACGTGCCATGAAAGGTAGTACAAACATACCTTGACGCCACATCGGGTTAAGAACTGCATCACTGGGGTCATAAACAGCTAGTTCGTACAATGCCATTGAACCAGCCCAGCCTGCAACTAGGGCTGTGTGCATCAAGTGTACAGAAATCAACCGTCCTGGATCATTCAGAACGACTGTATGTACTCGGTACCAGGGTAGTCCCATCGACTACGCTCCTCCTCGATGAATTATGTTTACAAAGGAATTTTCTTACTGAGGTTCTGAGGGACGGAACCGTTTAAGGTTTGCAGTGGCTTAGGTGGGGTTAATCCTCCTATGTCGCTGTTTTACCGCCATTCAGCCAACTCTTTGAGTTTTTTTTATTGCCAGTCTGCTATATAAAGCCTAGACAAAGCTAGACTTTACTTTCTACTTCAACGGGAGCATGGGAGCGGTTATCCCTCAGTAGACTTGCACGCCTTAGCCAGACGCGATATTTCTCAAGTTGAGATTTACAAGAAAGACTACCGCTATCATTGCTTGGTTTTCGCCTTGGCAATAGTCTTAATTCAATACTTGATATCGTAGAATTATATATCAAGTGGGCGATTTTCTTAACTCACTTATGTCAATGCTTGTCAACATAAGTATATTTTTGTCTATAAAATAGTCGGTTTAGGACTACCTCAGACACTATGGCTAGTTTGGCAATATTGTCGGACTCTGGGGAACTTGACTCTACAGAGTAGGCGATCGCCTGTATGACTTTAGAGGGTTTTTCTTTGTGGAAAATTCCTCACTGGTGTTTGAGTAACCAGCCAAACGCCTGTAAAACGTTGGTAAATCAGGAAATGCCGCCCTTAAGTCAGCCACCTTTTGAGCGTCTCAGCAATTGCCAAGCAAAAAATGAGAATGTTTTAAAAAGTGTAACTAATTGGTGCCCTTGTTTGCAAGCGTGTCATTAAGACTCTTGAAACTCCTAATCCCAACTATGTTGCGAATAGTTAAGTATTTAGCCTATGTATCATAGTATGATAGTTGACCGCTAATTGTAAAAATCACAATACTATGATCTGGTTTTCCTTGACCGTGAGACGATGGAGCGCCATCACAAAATTTTTATCATGGTTTTCTCTTTGTCTACTTTTGGTTGTCAGTTGCGCTCCTGGTAAGCAGACAGGGAATTTACCCCCTGCTACCGTTGACGGTCGGATTACTGTCGGTACAACTCTCAAACCCAGAACCCTCGACCCCGCAGATACCTACGAGTTGGCTTCCTTGGGTTTGGTGTTCAATATGAGCGATCGCCTGTACACTTATGAACCAGGTAACACAGAAATTAAACCCCAATTAGCAACAGCATTACCCGAAGTCAGCGCTGATGGTTTAACTTATACCATCCCCTTACGTCAGGGAGTGGTTTTTCACGATGATACTCTGTTCAACGCCCAAGCTATGGAGTTTAGTATGAGGCGATTTATGGAGAATAAAGGTAAGCCATCTTTTTTACTATCTGATACAGTAGAATCAGTAAAAGCGACAGATGATTATAAGTTAACCATTAAGCTCAAAAGACCATTTGCCGCCTTTCCCTCACTCTTAGCATTTTCTGGGTTGTGTGCAGTATCACCCAAGTCCTACGAAATTGGGGCGGGTAAATTTCAGCCCAATATCTTTGTAGGGACTGGTCCATATAAGTTAGCTCAATATGGCACAGATTCCCTGAGATTAGATGTATTTGAGAAATACTGGGGGGAAAAACCAGCCAATCAGGGGGTTAACATCCAAATACAGACTAGCCCAGTCAATTTATTTAACGCCTTCCGTACAGGTACAGTAGATATAGCCTATCTATCCCTACAACCAGAGCAAATTCGCAGCTTAGAAGCAGCAGGAGAAAAAGGGGATTGGCAAAATATTACTGCTGAGGGTAGCGTAGTGAGTTATATGGTATTCAACCGCAATCAGCCACCCTTAGATCAACCAGAAGTGCGAGCTGCTATAGCGGCTATGATTGACCGTCAACTTTTAAACCAAAGAGTTTTACTTGGTCAAGCCCGGCCATTGTACAGCATAATTCCTACCACCTTTAAAGTTTCCCAGCCAGTATTTCAAGAGAAATATGGCGATGGTAACTTTCAAAAAGCTCAAGAATTATTAACCGCAGCTGGCTTCTCCCCAGAAAAACCCGCCAGGGTGGAAATTTGGCATCCCTCCACCTCAGCTAATCGCAGTTTAGCCGCACAAACTCTTAAATCATTAGCTGATCGAGAAATGGGAGGACTACTACAAATAGAAGTTAATAATGTGGAAAGCGCCACCTTCTTTAAGGACATTTCCAGGGGTCTATATCCAGCGGCGTTACTTGACTGGTATCCCGACTTTTTAGACCCAGACAATTATGTATACCCATTCTTATCTTGTCAAAAAGGCTCCCAGTCTCAAGGGTGTCAAAATGGAGGTAGTCAAAGTCAGGGTTCCTTTTACTACAGCCAAACCATGAATAAACTAATTGCACGACAACGCCAAGAGCAAAACCCCGCAGCGCGTGAGGCAATTTTCCGAGAAATTCAAGAGCAAGTCGCCAATGATGTCCCTTATATTCCCTTATGGCAAACCAAAGATTATATATTTGCTCAGAACGGAGTTAACAACGTCCAACTTGACCCCACCCAAAATTTAATTTATCGGAGTATCAGCAAGCAGTAGAAAGGCGATTTGTTACCAGGGCGGGCAGGATGCCCACCCCACAAGACTTTTAGCTGATGTCAAGTTTATATAGCTGGTCAATGCCAGCTATCAGATATTCTGTTAACAATTAAAGATTAAAATATGTCTCGTTCTCAGGCTTTACAATATTACATTGCCTCTCGGTTACTTCTAGCACCCCTGCAACTGTTAACTATTATTACTATCGTATTTTTATTACTGCGAGCTACACCGGGAGACCCCGCAGATGCAATTCTAGGGGGACGTGCGCCAGAAGCAGCTAAGGAAGAGTTACGCCAAGAACTAGGTTTAAATCTTCCCCTGTGGCTCCAGTATGGTAATTATCTAGTTAACTTATTGCGCTTTGATTTAGGAACCTCCTTAACCAGTCGGGGACAGGATGTATGGGAGATCATTGGGCAATATTTCCCAGCCACTGTAGAATTAGCGGTATGCAGTATGGCGGTAGCAGTGATAGTCGGTATTGTCGCCGGTACTGTTGCTGCATCTCGTCCCGGTACTTATTTTGATATTGGCGGGCGTTTATTCGGTATTATTACTTACGCAATCCCCATGTTTTGGGCGGGAATGCTTTTACAGTTGATTTTTTCTGTACAATTGCGTTGGTTTCCTACTTCTAACCGGTTTCCCCCTAATCTTCCTGCTCCTGTGTCCATCACTGGACTATATACCATTGATAGTTTGCTCACAGGTAATTTTACCCAGTTTTTGGTATCCTTGCACCATTTAACCCTGCCGAGCCTGACCCTAGGAATATTACTCAGTGGCATTTTTGAGCGCATTGTCAGGGTAAATCTTAAACAAACCCTCAAAGCCGACTATGTAGAAGCCGCTAGAGCCAGAGGAATCCATGAAAATAAGATTTTGGTATCCCATGCCCTAAAAAATGCCCTCATCCCAGTAATTACAGTGTTAGGATTAACTTTTGCTTCCCTCCTGGGTGGTGCGGTTTTAACTGAGGTAACATTTTCCTGGCCTGGTTTAGCCAATCGTCTCTATCAAGCTATTTCTGACCGCGACTATCCCACAGTCCAGGGAATATTAGTATTTTTTGGGGCAATTGTGGTTACCGCCAGCATATTAATTGACATTCTCAACGCCTATATTGACCCACGGATTCGTTATTAGTCGCAAAGCGCTGCTGCAGATCGCACAATGCACCAGTTAACCATTACCGAAGAGGGAACCGGGGGTTAGAAACCCCCGTCTAAAAGCTAAAGTCGGATAAATCCGACTGGGTGTTAGATATAACAGTATAATTGACATATCTTCTGGTTGAAACACAGGGGATTCTAAACTATATAATACATAAGTACAATAAATAGCGATCGCTCCTGGCTACCACAGTTGACGTTTGACTCTCATATCCCCGACTTCTGACCATGATATTGTGGGGTAGGCATAAATCTTGATAGAAGTCGGGGATATTGGCCACCAGTGATGTGCTTAAGGGTATGAGTGGTGGACCGGTGTTGAACTGTAGGGGCGAACTAGTGGGTATTAACGGCCTCCATGCCCAACCCATTTGGGGTAATCCCTATGTATTTGCCGATGGCTCCTCTGTCAACCCCAGGGAAGTAGAGGCGATTAGTCAATATAGCTGGGGTATCCCCGTCAGTGATTTTTCCTTTGCCCGGTTACCTTAAGGTGATAGATTACCCATGAGATTTACCCCAGAACTAGCAGTAATTTTAGGCGCTACCACGGCGGTAGTAGTGCATTTGCAACCAGTGTTAGCTGTTAACCCAGTGGAAATACCAAGGCTGGCAACAATACAAATTTATAACATTGCCCGACAAATCACCGTCAAAATCGGTGGCTTGGATGGTAAAGGTTCTGGGGTAATGATTAATCGGCAAGGTAATGTTTATACCGTCCTGACTGCCTTTCATGTTGTGGAAAAGCCAGGGGACTATCGGGTAATTACTGGGGATGGGGAAAGCCACGAGATTGACCAAATGGAGCGCCTACGAGGATTAGATTTAGCCATCATTACTTTTACCAGCACTAAAGAGTATAGAGTGGCAGCGGTAGCGGATTCCCGGACAGTGAATAATGGTTCCCCCCTATATTATGCCGGGTTTCCCGAAAATACCAATCCCAGACAGTATACATTTACAACGGATCAACTGACATCCCGCAGTCAGGGAGAAAAGGAAGGATACGACTTAATTATGTCCGGTGAACCCCAACCGGGAGTGAGTGGGGGACCAATTTTTGACCAGCGGGGGTTTGTCATTGGCATCTATGGTAAATCAGAACTGGGCTACCAAACCAGACATGGGGTGCAGGGTATCCCCATAGAGAAAATCCCTGACCTCTCCCAACGGGCGCGGGTGGTTGCCTCCTGGTCAAGTTCGAGCCTAGTTAACACCCTCACCGGACATTCAAATGTGGTTAATTCAGTAGCCTTCAGCCCGGATGGTAAAACCTTAGCTTCAGCTTCTGGGAGTTGGGATAAAACCATCAAACTGTGGGATGTCGCCACCGGGAGGTCAATCGCCACCCTCACCGGACATTCAAATGTGGTTAATTCAGTAGCCTTCAGCCCGGATGGTAAAACCTTAGCC